>JALRCL010000078.1 GCA_023268575.1 Patulibacter sp. | reverse complement strand
CGACCGACCCGCCGTCGACCTTTCCGCCGGGCGGCGTGGCCGCGGGCGAGGACGAGCTCGTCGGGCGCGACGGCGAGCTGCCGCAGCTCGGGGCGGTGCTCGAGGACGCGCGCGCCGGGCGCACCCGCTGGGTCGTCCTCGCGGGACCGGCCGGGATCGGCAAGACCCGCTTGGCCGAGGAGATCGCCGCCCGCGCCCGCGCGGCCGGCGGTCGCGAGGCCTGGGGCCGCTGCTCCGACGAGGACGGGGCGCCGGCGTGGTGGCCGATCCGCCAGGTCGTGCGGGCGCTCGGCGAGGACCCCGACGCGCTGCTCGTCCCGCCGCCGGGCGTCGACAGCGACGCGGCGCGCTTCGTCCTCTACGAGCGGGTCGCCGGTGCGCTCGAGCGCGCCGCCGGCGACGCGCCGCTCGCGATCGTCGTCGACGACGTGCAGTGGGCGGACGAGACGTCGGTGCGCTGCCTGACGCACCTCGCCGCGGCCTTGCGCGGCCTGCCGCTCGTCGTGACGCTCACGCTGCGCGACGACGAGGACCCGGTCGTCGCGCAGGCGCTGCTCGCCGCGGTCGCGCGCGAGGGCGGGGTGCAGCTGCGGGTCGGGCCGCTGGCGGTCGCCGAGGTCGGCGAGCTCGCGCGACGGATCTCGGGCGAGGCCCTCAGCGCGGCGCAGGTCACCGAGCTGGCGCTGCACACCGGCGGCAACCCGCTCTTCGACCGGGAGTACGCACGGCTGCCGGCGGCGGAGCGGGCGCGCGGCGACGTGCCGCTCGCCGTGCGCGCCGTGCTCGGCCGGCGCCTCGCGGGCCTCGACCCGGAGGTCATCGGGGTGCTCCGGGCCGCGGCGGTGGCCGGCGACGCGATCGAGATGGACGCGCTCGGGGCGGCGACGGGGATGGACGGCGACGCCCTGGCCGACCTCCTCGACGAGGCCGCGGACGAGCACGTCCTCGTCGTCAGCCCGGACACCGGCGGGTACGCGTTCGCTCACGGCCTGCTGCGCCAGCAGCTGCTCGAGGGCATCCCGACGATGCGCCGCGCCCGGCTGCACGCACGGATCGCCGGAGCGCTGGCCGCCGACGGGGACGGCGACGCGATCAGCCGGCGTGCGCACCACCTGCTCGCCGCGCTGCCCCACGTCGATCCGGCCGAGGCGCTCGGGGCCTGCCGCGCCGCGGCGGCGGTGGCCGAGCAGCGGTGGAGCGCGGAGACGGCCGCGGAGTGGTGGGCCGCGGCGCTGCGGGCGTCCGCGCTGCGTCCGGAGGCCGAGCGCTCGGTCGCCGAGGAGGACGAGCTGCGCGTCTCCCAGATCGCGGCGCTCGCCCGCGCGGGCCGCTACCAGACGCTGCTGGACCGGGTCGACGCGGCTCTGCTGGACGCCGTGCGCGAGCGGCGCTGGCCGACGGCGGGCGCGCTCGCCTCCGCCGTCCTGCGGGCCGCCGGTGCCTGGCCGTGGATCTCCTACGGCGGGGACCCGACCGCGCTGCAGGACCGGCTCATGCAGGTCGCCCCGCTCGTGCGCGAGGACCCGGTCGCGCACGTCCGGGTGCTCGCGGCCGCGGCGGTCGGCACGTGCTACGACCCCGACGGCGCCGTGCCCGATCGGCGCACCGCCGAGGCGCTGGCGCGGGCCGAGGAGCTCGGGGATCCCGCCGTGCTCGCCGACGCCCGGCTGGCCCGGCTCGTGTCCTACACCGGGGTGACGCGCGAGGCGGAGCGCAGCCTCGCGATCGCCGACGCGCTGATCGAGGCCGGCGACCGCCACGCGGCCGCGCACGACGGCGGCCCGCGGCTCGGTGCCGCGCCGCCGCTGCACGACCCGGCGCACCGCGCGCGGCTCGACGCGACGATCGCCCGGGCGACGTCGAGCCTCGACCGGTTCCAGCTCGGCGACGTCGCGGGCGCCACCCGCGTGGTCGCCGAGGCGGTGAACGAGGCGGACCTGCGTCGCCTGCAGGTCGTGCGGATCCAGCTGCGGTGGATGCAGGGCAACCTCGCGGCGTGGCGCGGCGAGCACGACCTCGCCGCGCGCGAGTTCGCGATCGCCCGTCAGGTCCACGACCAGACCGAGCTGTACAACGCGGGCGCAGGGAGCCTCTCCGCCCTCGCGCTGCAGCGCGAGTGCGGGGGGCTGCGCGACGCCGACCCCGGAGACGCACCGGAGCGGGACGCCTGGGTCGCGGCGATCGCCGCCGAGCGGGGGGAGCGGGACGTGACCGCAGCGGCGGTCGACCGCTGGCTCGACGTCCCGCGCCCCTGGGTGTGGCTGACGCTCGGCCACGCGGTGCTCGTCGCGCATGCGGTCGCCGACGCGGGGCTGGCGGACCGCACGGCGCGGGCGATCGATCTGCTGGAGCCGTTCGCCGGACGGATCGCCGCCATCGGGCACGTCGGGAGCGTGGGACCGGTCGACCTCGCGCTCGGGCGCCTGCACGGGCTGGCGGGCGGACGCGACCGCGCGCTCGAGCTGCTGCACCGAGCCCGGGAGCTCGCCGAGCGGACCGGCGGGCGTCCGTCGGTCGCCCGCGCCGACCGTGCGCTCGCGGCCCTCGGCGCCTGAGGACGGCCTTCGTCGCTCGGGCGCGGCGTCCGTCGCTTGAGGGCGGCGTTCGTCGCCTGGGCGCGGCGTTCGTCGCTCGAGCGCGGCCTTCGTTGCCTGAGCACGGCCTTCGGCTGCGGAACGCCGTCGTCGTCCGCACGGGGTTCCCGTCGTTTCGCAGAACGCGGCGTCGGCGGGTCGCCGGCGCTCGCCGCCCCTGGGGCCTGGGCACGGCCGTCGGTGCATGCACGGGAGCGGGCTGGTCGTCGCGGTTCCCGTTCCGGCCGGACTCGCCCCAAGGGCACGCCAAGGGCGCGCCAAGCGGGGTCGGGGAGGGTGCCGCCGTCCCGATTCCCGCACCGGGAGCGGCCGGTCCGCCCGGACCGGCCGCCCCGCAGACCGCCAGGAGCGCCCCGTGCCCACCGTCCCGTCCGACCCGTCCACCGACCGCGCCGCCGAGCCGCTGGCCGCCGCTGCCCCGCTGCGCGGCGCCGACGCCCCGCTCGACGCGCTGCGCGTGCGCGTCGACGGCCGTCTCGCGCTCCCCGACGAGCCGGGCTACGCGGCCGCGCGGCCGTGGAACGTCGCGGTGCCGGTGCGACCGGCCGCCGTCGTCGCGGCGCGCTGCCCGCGCGACGTCGCCGAGGCGGTGCGCTTCGCCGGCGAGCACGGCCTGCGCGTGGCGGTGCAGCGCACGGGCCACGGCGCCCTGCCGCTGGACGGCGACGACGTGCTGCTCGTCCACACCGGGGCCCTGACGGACCTGCAGGTCGACCCGGCCGGCCGCACCGCGCGGGTCGGGGCCGGCTGCGTCTGGCAGCAGGTGATCGACGCCGCCGCGCCCCACGGGCTCGTCCCGCTCTGCGGGTCCGCGCCGGGCGTCGGGGTCGCCGGGCTGCTCACCGGCGGCGGGGTCGGCCCGCTCGTCCGCAGCCACGGCCTCTCGGCGGACCGCGTCCGCGCGATCGAGGTCGTGACGGGCGAGGGCCGGATCCTGCGCGCGACGCCCGAGCAGCACAGCGACCTGTTCTGGGGCCTGCGCGGCGGCAAGGGCACGCTCGGCATCGTCACGGCGGTCGAGCTCGAGCTGCTGCCGCTGCGCGAGATCCACGGGGGCGCCGTGTACTTCGACGGCGCCGACGCCGAGGCGGTCGTGCGGACGTGGGCGCGCTGGGCGCCGTCCCTCCCCGAGCACGCCGACACGTCGCTCGCGCTGTTGCAGTTGCCCCCGCTGCCGGCGGTCCCCGAGCCGCTCGCCGGGCGCCCGACGGTCGCGGTCCGGTTCGCGAGCGTCGCCGACCACGACGAGGCCGCGGCGCTGCTGCAGGAGCTCCGGGCCGTCGCGACCCCGCTGATCGACGGGGTCGGCCCGCTGCCGACGGCCGCGCTCGGGGCGATCCACGCCGACCCGGTCGATCCGATGCCGGTCCACGAGGACCACGCGCTGCTGCGCGCCCTGCCCGACGACGCGGTGGACGCGCTGCTGGCGCTCGCTGGGCCGGCGGCCGGCTCGCCGCAGGTGATGGTCGAGCTGCGGCTGCTCGGCGGGGCCCTCGCGCGGACGCCGCGGCACGCCAGCGCCTTCTGCCAGCGCGACGCCGCGTTCTCGCTGTTCACCATCGGCGTGCTCGCCCCGCCGGTCGCCGAGGCCGTGCCGCGTCACGCGTCGGCGCTCGTCGGCGCGCTCGAGCCCTGGTCGACCGGCGGGCGCCTGCCGACCTTCGCGCCGAGCCCCGACCCGGCCGTGAACGACCGCTGCTACGACGCACCGACCCGGGAGCACCTGGCGACCCTCGCCGCCCAGCACGATCCGCAGGGCGTTCTCGCGGTGGGCCAGGTCGTGCGTCCCGACGCCCGGGCCTGACCCCGCCGCCACCCGACCCCAGGTGACTCGAGTCGTCTGGAGCGAGATCCCGGTCCTTGGTGACTCGAGTCGTCTGGAATGGGATTCCGGTCCTTGGTGACTCGAGTCGTTCGGAGCGAGATCCCGGTCCTTGGTGACTCGAGTCGTCTGGAACGGGATTCCGGTCCTTGGTGACTCGAGTCGTGTGGAGTGAGATCTCGATCCTGGGTGACTCGAGTCGTCTGGAACGGACCGGGAGTCCTTCAGGTGCGGGCGGCGGGGTTCGGTGACGCAGGTCGTCGAGAGCGGCGACGGGCGGAGCGGTCACCTCGCGGCGCGTACGATCGGAGGGGTGAGGACCGGTGCCCGCCCTCGACTGCTGGCGGCCCTCGTCGCGGGAACGGCGGCGCTGGGCGCCCGGGCGCTCGTGCTGCGCCGTCTCGGGCGGACCTTCGCCGGCGTGCGGGGTCCGCGGTGAGCGAGCTCCTGCTCCTGCGCCACGGCGCGGCCGAGGACCACGGCGTCCGGCCCGACGCCGAGCGCGACCTGGTGCCCCGCGGGGAGCGGCAGGCGCGGGACGCCGGCCGCGCGCTCGCGGCGCTCGGCCTCGTGCCCGACGTCGTGCTCGCGTCGCCGAAGGTCCGCGCCCGGCGGACCGCCGAGCTCGCGGGGGAGGCCCTGGACCGCTCGCCGGTGCGCCACGACGCGCTGCTCGCGCTCGACCGCGACGAGGCGCTGCTCGCCGCCGCCCTGGGGGCGCGCGTCCTGCTCGTCGGGCACGAGCCCGACCTCTCCCAGGTCGTCCACGACCTCACCGGCGCGCGCTGTCGGATGCGCAAGGGCGGCCTCGCCGTGATCGAGGTCGCCGCCGGCGGCGGGGAGCTGCAGGCGCTGCTGCGCCCCGCGGACCTGCGGGCGATCGCCTCGGCCTGACCGTCGCGGAGCCTCGACGGCACGTCGGAGGCGTCCCGTCCGTCTCGGGTGCGCCGCAGCCGCCCCGGTGTCGTTGCGTCGACCTCGACCCGGGCGGCGCCCCGCCCTCGACGATCTGCATGGCACGCGTGTCGCGCGTCGGCCTCGTTTGGGCAGGCGTCGTGCCCTCGACGATCTGCATGGCATGCGTGTCGTGTGTCGGTCTCGCGAGGACGGGCGTCGTGACCTCGACGATGCGCATGGATGCGTGTCGCGCGTCGGCCTCGTTTGGGCAGGCGTCGTGCCCTCGACGATCTGCATGGCATGCGTGTCGTGCGTCGGTCTCGCGAGGAGGGGCGTCGTGATCTCGACGATCCGCACCCGCTGTCTCGGCCTGCCGCCCCGACGCGGGCGGGGAGGTGCGGAGCGCGTGCGAGACTGCCGACGTGCCCGAGTTGCCGGAGATCGAGGCCACCGTCCGTCTGCTCGACGCCGCCGTTCGCGGCGGGACGATCGAGAGCGCCATGGCCCCGGGCCTGGCGACGATGCGGACGTTCTCGCCGCCGCTGGACGCGCTGAAGGGCGCGACGCTCACCGGGATCGACCGGCGCGGCAAGCTCCTGCTCGTCCACGCCGACGGCGGTGGGCTCGCCGGGCCCTCGACGCTCGTGCTGCACCTCATGAGCGCCGGGCGGCTGCAGCTCTACGAGAAGCTCGCCGGTCCGCGCGACCGGACCTCGCGCGTCCTGCTCCGGATCCGCGGGGGAGGGGCCGAGCCCACGCCCGGTGCGACGACGGGGCCTGCAGGCGACGCTGATCCGGACGGGTCTCGCATCCCCGGCGCGCCGACCGTGTCCGCTCCGGGGGAGGAGGCGCCGTTGCGCGAGCTCCGCCTGCGCGAGTTCGGTACGAAGCAGGCCGCCTGGGGCAAGCTCCTGCCCGACGGCGAGCTCGCCGAGGACGACACGCTCTCCACGCTCGGACCGGAGGCGTGGCCCGACCCGCCGGACCTCTCCGCTCTGCCCCCGCGGCGGACGCTGCGCGGCGCCATCCGGGACCAGCGCGTGCTCGCCGGCATCGGCCGCACGTGGTCCGACGAGATCCTCTGGCAGGCGCAGCTCGCGCCGCTGCGTCGCTGCGGCGACCTCGACGACGCCGAGCGCGAGCGGCTGCGCGTGGCGATGGTCGAGAAGCTCGGCGGCGCCCTCGACCTCTACCTGCACGGCGGGAAGGGCCCGGACGGCAAGCGGCGCAAGCCGCTCGCCCTGCCGCTGCCCGACAAGCTGCCGCTGCCGCTGCAGGTCCATCGCCGCACGGGCGACCCGTGCCCGCGCGACGGGACGACGCTGCTCGCCGTCCACTACGAGGACGACGAGATGACGTACTGCCCCACGTGCCAGACCGGGGGCAAGCCCTACAAGGACCGCCGGCTCTCGCGGCTCCTCAAGGATTGACGCCGGGCCGCTGCCGGGTCGCGCGGGCCACGTTCCCCGGACGGGCTACGGTGCAGTAAGGTGACGCCTGCGTCACCTTTGGCGCCGGGAGTGGGGAACGACGAGGGAGCAGGGCATGGCGGCAGGGCAGCAGTTCGACACCGACTGGGTCGTCATCGGCTCCGGGTTCGGCGGCAGCGTCAGCGCGCTGCGGCTCTCCGAGAAGGGCTACCGCGTCCAGGTGCTGGAGCGCGGCGAGCGCTTCGACCGCGACGAGCAGATGCCGAAGAGCTCCTGGGACCTGCGGCGCTACTTCTACGCGCCGGCGGTCGGCCTGCGCGGGCTGTTCAAGCTCACGCCCTTCAAGGACGTGCTGATCATGAGCGGCGCCGGCGTCGGCGGGGGCAGCCTCGTCTACGCGATGACGCTCTACGTCCCGCCGAAGGCGTTCTTCGAGGACCGCCAGTGGGGCGAGCTGGCCGACTGGCGCGACGAGCTGCGCCCGCATTACGAGACCGCGCAGCGGATGCTCGGCGTCACCGACGTGACCGAGGACGATCCCGGCGACC
>JALRCL010000049.1 GCA_023268575.1 Patulibacter sp. | reverse complement strand
GCGCTCCAGGAGCGCCGCGGCGGCCGCCGCGAGCACGAGCCCGCCGCCGAACGCCACGAGCAGCACGAGCACGGTGCTCGGCCCGTCGGGCGTGCTCGGCACGCTCGCGCGCGAGGCGAGCGAGAACGTCGGGTCGCCCTGGCTGATGAGGCTCTCGAGCTGCCGGCGCGCCGCCGCGTCCCCCGTCCCGTCCTCCAGCGCGGCCCGCGCCTGCTTCCTCACCTGGTCGTCGCGCAGGCGCAACGCCGCGTCGGCGTACGCGTCGGCGGCCCGGGCCGCGCGCCGTGGGTCCTCGTCCGTGGCGACGACGGCGACGACGTTGCTCCCGCCGAGCGGCTCCAACGAGATGGTCGCGGCGAGCCGCCCGGGGGTGCCGACGTCCGCGGCACGGGCGGCGAGGGTCGCGACGTCCGGGGCGCGCAGCAACGCGACCGCGGTCTCGAGGTCGCGTGCCCCGTCGTTGGTCTGGCGCAGGAGCCGGACGCCGGCGACGCCCGCCCAGGTCTGCTGGTCGACGGGCACGACCAGGATCTGGGCAGTGGCGCTGTAGCGCGCCGTCCGCGTGGCCTGCGCGACCCCCGCGGCGCCGAGAGCGACGCCGACGAGCAGCACGACGAGCCACCACCGTCGCCGCATCGCGGCCAGGAGGGACCAGGCCGGCCCGTCGTCAGCCGGCTCGTGGAGGGAGGGATCGAGCATCGTCGAGGGCTCCGGGGAGGTGCCGCGGGCCGTCGATGGTCCGGGCGGGAGGGGCGGGGAGCGACCGCGACCATACACCCGGCTTCCGCGGCCGCCGGCGGCCTGCGCGCCGGTTCCGACGGCCGGGGCGGCGCCCCGCTCGGAACGGGCGCGCGACCGCTCCCCCGACCGGAGGAGCCCGGAGTCCCCCCGGCACGATCCGCCAACCAGCGTCGGGAGATCGGCCACGCGATCGTCGTCCCGCCGGATAGGCGGCTCGGCGCGCGCCGACGACGATCACCACCGTGATCACCCTCGCCAGCAGCGCGTCCGTTCCGGGCCGTCCGGCGGTCGCCGGGCGCGTCCTCTGCGGCGTGGTGGGTGCCCTCCCCGTGGCGGCCCTGTCCGGCGTCGACGCCGGCGCTCTCGCCGCCATCGCCTTCTCCGGCGCGCTCGTCGTCGACGCCCGGCGACCGACGGCGATCGCCACCCTGCCGATGGCTCGCCGAGCGTTGCCGGCGCTGCTGGTGGCCGGCGCGGGCCTCGTCGTGCTCGCCGTGCTCGTCGCGATCGACCGGCTCGGCCGGACGGATGCCCTGCCGGGGCTCGCGATCGGGGCGGCCGCCGCCGTCGCGTCGGCGCTCGCGACGAGCCGCCTGGGCCGCCGAGCGACCACCCGGATCCTGCTCCTCGGGACCGCCGCGGAGGCCGCGCGCCTGCGCCGAACGCTCGACGACGTCGCCGAGCGCCGGTTCGTGGTCGTCGCGCGGGTCGACGCGCTCGCGCAGCTCGAGCGCGCGCAGCGCGCGTCGGGCGCCGAGCTCATCGTGCACACCGATCACGTTCCCCGCCCCCTCGTCCTGGAGCACCTCGCCACGGTGCTGCGCGACCGCCCGGTGCGCGCCATCCACCTGGACGAGCTCTGCGAGGAGGCGCTCGGCGTCGTGGCGCTGCCCTCCGTCGACGCGGCCTGGCTGGCGGAGCTCGCCGATCCTTGGCGCTCCGCGCGGGCCGGTCGCGGGTCGCGGGCGCTCGACGTCGTCCTGGCGACGGCGCTGCTGCTGCCGGCGCTCGTGCTGCTCCTCCCGCTCCTGCCGCTGCTGCTGCTCGATCGCGCCGGTGGGCCGTTCTTCCGCCAGGCGCGCGTCGGCCGCCACGGGCGACCGTTCTCGATCCTCAAGCTCCGCACCATGCGCGGGGCCGGAGCCGACTGGTCGGAGCCCGGCGATCCCCGGGTGACGAGGATCGGCGCGCTCCTGCGTCGCACCCACGTCGACGAGCTCCCGCAGCTCTGGAACGTCGTCCGCGGCGACATGGGGCTCGTCGGGCCGCGCCCTGAGCAGGTCGCCATCACCGAGCGGTTGACGGCCGAGATCCCCCTGTTCCCCTACCGCACCCTCGTCCGACCCGGCATCACCGGGTGGGCGCGGGTCCGCTGCGGCTACGCGCGGACGACCCGCGAGAGCGCACTGAAGCTCGCCAACGACCTCTACTACCTGAAGCATCGCGGTCTCCTGCTCGATCTCGCGATCGTGCTGGAGACCCTCCGACTGGCGGTGGTCGAGAAGCAGTTCGAGGTCCGGCCGCCGGCCGCCGCCTACGCCCTGGGGACCGACCGGACGCCCGAGCGCGGTGCCGCGATGGCCGAGGCCGCACCCCTCCACCTCCCGCCCAGCACCCCGACCGTCGTCACTCGAGGAGCAGCATGATCACCATCGACCCGGCGGCGTTCGCGCTCGCCTACGACCGCGACCACCTGGCGCTGCGCCACGACCTCGCCAACGAGCCGTTGCTCGCGCTCGACGCGATCGCGGCACTCGCCGCCCGCCACCCCGAGCCGTGCGTGGAGCAGAGCGTCGGCCGCCTGCCGGCGACGCTGCCGGGCGGCGACGCCCCGCGGCTCGACCTCGCCCCGCACGAGATCGTCGCCGGGGTCGAGGAGCACGACTCGTGGCTCGTGCTGAAGAACGTCGAGCGCGACCCCGCCTACGGCGCGCTCGTGGACGACCTGCTCGACGGCCTCTCCGCCGCGGTGCCCGGCGGCGAGGACACCCGCAACGGGCGCGAGGCGTTCCTCTTCGTCTCCGCCGCCGGGGCGGTGACGCCGGCGCACGTGGACCCCGAGCACAACATCCTGCTGCAGATCCGAGGCACGAAGGTGATGCACGTCGGGTCCTTCGACGACGAGCCCACCCGCGTGCGGGAGCTCGAGCGCTTCTACGCCGGCGCGCACCGCAACATCGAGCGAGTCCCGCAGGCGCTCGAGGCCGTCGCGCTGTCGCCGGGCGACGCGGTCTACGTCCCGCCCGACGCGCCGCACTGGGTCCAGAACGGCGACGCGGCGTCCGTCTCGCTGTCGATCACCTGGCGCACCGCCACGACGGACCGGCGGAGCACGATCTGGGCCGCCAACCACCGCCTGCGCGCCCGCGGCGGCTCGCCCAGCGCACCCGGCGCCTCGCGGTTGGCCGACGCGCGGCGGCTGGCGGCGGCGCGCCTGCTCCGGTTGCGCCGTCGCGCGCTGGCCGACCGCGCCTGACCCGGCCCGCCGCTCAGGCGTGCGGCGCCGGCCCCCCGGGCGCCCCGATCGCCGTTCCGGCCAGGAACCAGTCGACGAGCGCTCGCGCTGCACGCCGCCCGTCGTGGTGCTGCTCGACGTGCTCGCGCGCCGCGCGACGGGTCCGCTCGAGCTCCGCGTCGTCCTGTGCGAGGGAGCGCACGAGCGCGTCGGCGAGCGACCGTGGATCGTCGGGCTCGGCGAGCATCCCCGTGACCCCCTCGCGGACGAGGTCCGGGACCCCGGCGACCCGGGTCGCCACGAGGGCGATGCCGCAGGCCGCGCCCTCGACGAGGGTCGTCGGCAGTCCCTCCGTGTCCCCGTCGGGGCCGATCAGCGACGGTTGCACGAGGACGTCGGCGGCGGCGATCCGCGCGCGGACCCCCGCGGCGGGCAGCGGTCCGGCGAACCGCACGCGACCCTCGAGGCCCGCCTCGCGCACCCGCCGCCGGATCTCCTGCTCCAGCGGCCCGGCCCCGACGAGCTCCGCACGCACGCTTCGCAGCCGGGGATCGGCCAGCGCCTCGACGAGCACCCGGTGTCCCTTGTAGGCCCGGAAGCTCGACACCATCAACAGCGTCGGCGGCCGGTCGCGCGCGCGTTCGCGCGGTGCGTAGACGTGCTCGCCCAGATCGATGCCCATCGGCACGAGCGGCAACCGCTCCGGGCGGGCGCCGAGCCGCGCCAGGACCGTGCGATGGAAGCCCGAGATCGCCACGACGAACGAGGCCGCCGCCAGGCGTCGCCGGAGCCCGAGCCGGTGGACGAAGATGTCGTGGGCGTGCGGCGTCACGCTGTAAGGGATCCCCGTCAGCCGATGGACGGTCCAGGCAGCGAGCGCGGGCATCGCGGCGAAGTGCGCGTGCAGGTGCTCGATGCCCGCGTCTCGCACGCGCTCGGCGTGGGCCACCGCGACCGTCGCGGTGACCAGCGCCTTGACCAGGACGCGGGGATCGCGCCCGTGATCCCGGAGCACCCGCAGGAGGATCCCGGCCAGCGCCGTCGGTCGCCGGCGGAGCAGCCGGAGCGTCGCGCCCGCGACCGCGGCCGGACCAGGGCGGTGCAGGCCCGGCAGCCACGGGGCCGCACCGGGCTGCGTCGTGCGGTCCAGCGGCGGGAAGAGCGACAACAGGGACACGCGCACGCGGCCGTCGGCGGCGACGGCATCGAGCTCGCGCAGGACGAAGGTCTCCGTCAGCGACGGAAAGCGCGACACGAGGTAGCCGACGTGGGTCGCCGGTGGTGGACCGGATGCGGCGTGGGGCACCGCGAGCAGCCTAGAAGGTCGCCGACGGTCGATCGGCCGGGCCGGCCGACCGCGCTCCACGGGCCGTCCGGACCGACCGATCGGGGGA
The DNA here is from genome assembly GCA_023268575.1 of Patulibacter sp. Lineage (GTDB taxonomy): Bacteria > Actinomycetota > Thermoleophilia > Solirubrobacterales > Solirubrobacteraceae > Patulibacter. The sequence continues at coordinate 7,139 of JALRCL010000049.1, read as the reverse complement.
CCCCTGATCCCCCGTCCGCGCGGCCGGTCGGGGGGTCGGCGGCCCTCCGACGCGTCGCCCGTCAGGGCGATGGTCGCCGCAGACCCCGGAGGCGAGCCTCCGACCATGCCCCCGCTGACCGTCCGAGCGACCACCCCGCCGAGCGCGGTCGCGCCGCTTCCGGATCCCGCCGACGGCGCGCTCGCGGTCGAGCCGCCGACCCTCGCCCCGCGCGAACCGGCCGTCACGGTGTCGGTCCTGGTCCCCGTCCGCGACGAGGAGCAGCACATCGAGCGATCCGTGGCGACGATGCTCGCCCAGGACGTCGAGGGCGAGGTCGAGCTGCTCCTGATCGACGGACGCTCCACCGACCGGACGCCGGAGATCCTGCGGGCGTTGCAGGACCGCGATCCGCGGATCCGCGTCCTCGACAACCCCGACCGCACCACCGCCCACGCCCTGAACCGCGGACTGCGCGCCGCTCGCGGCCGGTTCGTGGCCCGGATGGACGCGCACGCGGAGTACCCGCGCAGCTACCTCCGGCACGGGATCGAGCGGTTGTCGGCCGGGGACGTCGCGTGGGTCGCCGGCCCGCAGCTGCCGACGGGCGCCGGGCGCTGGTCCTCGCTCGTCGCCCGGGCGCTCGCCGGGCCGCTGGGACGGGGCAGCTCGAACAAGTGGCAGGCCGCCGGGGCTGCTGCGCCGGAGGAATGGGAGCTGTCCACGAGCGTCTTCACCGGCGTGTGGTACCGCGACCGCCTCGACGCCCTCGGAGGCTGGGACGGCGCGTGGCCGGTGAACCAGGACTCGGAGATGGCGGCGCGCGTGCTCGCCGAGGGCGGGCGGATCGTCTGTCGCGCGGAGATGGCCGCCCGGTACGTCCCCCGCGACTCGCCGACGCGCCTGGCGCGGCAGTACTGGCGCTACGGCCAGTACCGGGCCCGCACCTTCCTGCGCCATCCCAGCAGCTGCGGGCCGGTCCGCCTCGCCGCGCCGCTGCTGCCGGTCGGGCTGGCGAGCGCGGCGCTGCCGGGGCGCCCCGGGCTGCCGGGGCGGGCACTGGCGGCCGGCTACGCGGCGGCGCTCGCGGTCCAGGTGCGCCGCCTGCGCCCGCCGTTGCGCGACGCCCCGGCGCTCGGGACGGTGCTCGCGACGATGCACCTCGCGTGGGGCTCCGGCTTCGTCGCGGCGCTCGTCCGGTGGCTGCCCACGCGCCGCCAGCTGCGGTCCGCCCGCCCCGCGCCGCTGCGCCGACCGTCACGCGACCCCGCCCGACCCTGAGCTCGGACGGCGCACCCGCCGGTCCCCGACCGGGCCGCGACCGCCTGCGGATCGCGACGATCATCGACCACCTGTCGGGCGGCGGCGCCGAACGCGCGGCCGTCGAGGTCGCCCGCCGCCTCGCGGTCCGGCACGAGGTCCTGCTCGTCGGCACCCGCGAGCCGGCCGACGGGGTCGCCGCTCGCGCACTGCGACAGGAGGGCCTGGACGTCCTGGCCCTCGACCGCGGAGCCAGTGCGGCCGTCTGGGAGTGGCGGCCGCTCGTGCGTGCCATGCGCCGTCGCCGGATCGAGCTGCTGCACACCCACCTGCTCGGATCCAACGCCTGGGGGCCGCTCCTGCGCCGCGCGGGAGGGGCCAGCGCGCTCGTGTCCCACGAGCACAGCCCGTTCCGCCGCGGCGACGTCGACCGCTGGGACGTCCGCGGAGCGATCAACCCGTGGATCGTCGGCCCCACGACCGACCGGCTGCTGGTCCCCTCGCGCTGGTCGCGCGACGGGGTGGTCTGCGGGGACCGGGTGCCCGCGGCGAAGGTCCGGATCGTGCCCAACGGGGCGCCGACGATCGAGGCGCGGCCCGACCGGGAGGCGATCCGTGCGGCGCTCGGCGTGCGACCGGACGACGTGGCGATCGTGATCAGCGCGATGCTCCGCCCGGAGAAGGGGCACGTGACCGCCCTGCGGGCGCTCGCCGCCGCGCTGCCGCGGTGCCCCCGGCTCCGGCTGCTCGTCGTCGGCGGAGGACCGCCGCAGCGCCCCACGGGGACCCTTCCGCAGCTCGTCGAGCTGGCCGGCGCGCTCGGCGTCGCGGAGCGCACGACCTTCCTGGGACGGCGCGAGGACGTCCCGCAGATCCTCGCCGCGGCGGACGTGGGCCTGTTGCCGTCCGACCACGAGAACCTGCCGCTGGCGTTGCTGGAGTACATGGCCGCCGGGCTGCCGGTCGTCGCCACCGCCGTGGGCGGCGTGCCCGACGCCGTCGACGACGGCGTGCACGCGCTGCTCGTGCCGCCCGGCGAGCCGCAAGCGCTCGCCGCGGCGTTGCTGGCCACCGTCGAGGACCCCGCGGCCGCGGCGCGACGCGGCGACGCCGCGCGGGCACGCCACGCGGCGCGGTACACGTGGGACGCCGTCGCGAGCGCGGTCGAACGGGTCTACCTGGAGCTGCTCGACGGGCCTCCGTCATGAGCACGTCGCTCGGCCCGCTCCCCGTCCGCGTCCGCGCGAGCCCCGCGCTGGTGGTCCTCGCGGCCGCGACGGTCGCGGCCGCGATCGGCCTGAGCGCGACGGACGACCTGCGCTACGGCCTCGCCGCGATCGGCGGCGCGGCCCTGCTCACGGTGGCGTTCGTCCGCCTGCCGGTGGCGGTCGGCCTCTGGATCGTGGCGCTCTACCTCGCCGGGGTCCCGGGGACCGCGGGCGCACCGACCGGTACCTCGCTGCTGCTCCTGGCCGGCTGGACGGTGACGGTGCTGGGTCGTGCGACGTCCCGCGCGCCGACCACGCCGTGGCTCCGTGCGCGCTGGCCGATCGTGGCGGCCGGGGCGCTCCTGCTCTGGGCGGGCGCGTCGGTGCTCTGGGCGACCGACCGGTCGGTGGCGCTCGATACGACGCAGCGTCTGGGGATCGCCGTCGCGGCGCTCCCGGTGGTCGTCCTGGCCTGTGCGCGCATGACCGACGTCCTCGAGGTCGCCGCGGCGTTCGTCGCCGGTGCGACCGCAGCGGTCCTCGTCGGCGTCCTGAGCGGGACGGGTGCCGCTCCTGCCGACCCGATCGCCGCGGCCGAGATGGCCGCGGGCCGGTTGCACGTCGGGATCACCGACCCGAACTACCTCGCCGCCGACATCGTCGCCGCGCTCGCGATCACGTCCGGCCTGCTGGCGGTCCGTGGCCTGCGTGCGTGGCGTCCGTGGCTCCTGGGGTGCGTGCCCGTGCTCGCCTACGGGCTGGTGGCCACCCAGTCGCGTGGAGGGATGCTCGCCGCCCTCGCCGCGGCGGTGCTCGTCGCGGCCCTCGCCGAGCGGCGCCACCGCCGGCGGATCGTCGCGGTGGTCGGCCTCGTCGTCCTGCTGCTCGGCGCGTTCCTGGCGGCGCAGCCGCGGGCCGTCGAGCGCCTCACGCAGGACGACCGGACCGGGACCGGGCGCACCGACGTCTGGCGCGTCGCGTGGGCCACGACGGCCGACAACATGCCGCTCGGCGTCGGAGCCGGGAACTTCCAGGTGGTCGAGCGGCGCTACGCCCAGGACGCCGGATTCCTCTCCCGTCCGGGAATGATCGTCGACGAGCCGCTCGTCGCCCACGACGTCTGGTTGCAGGCCGTCGTCGAGCTGGGCGTCCCCGGCCTCGCGCTGCTCGCGGTCGCGCTCGCGGCGTGCATCGGCTCCTCGTTCGCCGCGGGTCGGCGGTTCGCCCGCAGCGGACGGCGGGACCTGGCCGCGGCGTGTCGGGCGATCGGAGCCGGACAGCTCGCCGTCGTGGTGGCCGCGACCTTCGTCTCCAACGCCGACGACCGCCTGCTCTGGGTGCTGCTGGCGCTCGGTCCGGCCCTGCTCGTGCACGCTCCGGCGCGGCCCCGGCTCTGAGCCGGACGTCGTGCCAGGGTCGGCTCCGGGGACCGGGGACCGCGGTGGGACGTCCGCGCGTGCCGGCCGGCGGCGCCGGATCGCCGCCTACCGCGATGCGGGAGGTGCGAGACGCAGCCGGGGCCGTGGCGTCGGGTTCCGGGCTTCGTCCCGGATCCACGCGAGCGTGCGCGCCAAGCCGTCGACGAGCGCGACCTGCGGGACGACGCCGAGCGTGGCTCCGGCGCGCGACGCGTCCAGGCACGAGCGGTGGACCTCGCCCGTCCGCGCCCGTTCGTGCACGGGTCGGAACCGCTCCGGCGCCACCCCGCCGGCCGCGCTCACGGCGGCGACGAGCTCGAGCACCGACGTCTCGCGCCCGGTCCCGACGTTCACCACGCCGTCGACCTCGGACTCCGCCGCCGCCAGCTGCGCGGCCACCACGTCGGAGACGTGGACGAAGTCGCGCGTCTGGCTGCCGTCGCCGAAGATCGTCGGGCGGCGCCCGTCGAGCAGCGCGTCGCAGAAGCGGGCGATCACCCCTGCCTCGCCTCGCGGGTCCTGCCGGGCGCCGTAGACGTTGGCCAGCCGCAGGGTGACGACCGACAGGCCGTGAAGCCGGCTCGACCACGCGCAGTACTGCTCACCGCAGAGCTTCCCGGTGCCGTAGGGGGAGGCCGGCCGCGGCGGCGCGCTCTCCGGCGTGGGCACCTGCTCGGCGGCGCCGTAGATCGCGCCGCCGGTCGACGTGTTGACGACCCGCCGCACGCGGTGCTTGCGGGCCGCCTCCAGCACGTTCAGCGTCCCGATGACGTTGACCGCCGCATCGTGCTCGGGGTGGCGGAGCGACCGGCGCACGTCGATCTGCGCGGCCAGGTGGAAGAGCACGTCGGGACGGGCGGCGGCGACCGCCGCGTCGACCGCGGCGGCGTCGCGCACGTCGGCGAGCTCCACGTGGGCGCCGCAGGTCCGGGCGCCGCGCAGGTTCTGCGGCCGTCCGGTGCTGAAGTCGTCGAGCACCGTGACCTCGACGCCGGTCACGACCAGCGCGTCGACGAGCTGGGAGCCGATGAAACCGGCGCCCCCGGTGACGAGCGCGCGCCTCACGCCGCGCTCCGTTCGCGATGCAGCCGGAGGTAGAGCTCCTCGATCCGCCGGACCATCACGTCGAGCCCGTGCTCGGCGACGCGCCGCTCGCGCGCCGCGGCGCCGATCCTCCGGCGGCGGTCGGGGTCGGCCAGCAGCGCCGCGCAGGCACCGGCCAGCGCCCCCGCGTCGCCCGGCGCCACCAGCAGGCCGTGGACGTCCTCGTCCAGGAGCTCCGGCACCCCGCCGACGCGCGTGGCGACGATCGCTCGACCGGCGTCCATGTACTCCATCACCGCCAGCGGGCTCGCCTCGGCGTCCGAGCAGGAGATGGCGACGTCGAAGGCCGGTACGAGCTCCGGCACGTCGCTCCGGGATCCCAGGAGCCGCACCCGGTCGGCGAGATCGAGCTCGGAGATCCGTCGCTCGAGCGCCGCGCGCTCGGACCCGTCCCCGACGATCACCGCCTGCACCGTCGGGTGACGTTCGCGCAGCCGCGCGACGGCGTCGAGGAGCAGGTCGAAGCGCTTGACCGACCGGAGGCTGCCGACCGCGCCGAGCAGCGGCACGCCCTCGGGGATCCCGAGTCGCGCACGCGCCGCGTCGCGCGACGGCATCACCGCGCGTCCCTCGATGCCGTTGGGGACCACGACGATCCGCTCCGCGGCAATCCCCTCGCGGAGCATGCGGTCGCGCACCGCCGCCGAGCAGGCGATCATCGCCGCGCACCGGCGGGCGACGAGCACGCGGTCCACGACCGCCCGGTGCGGCCGGCCCTCGCGGTCGAACGCGTGCTCGTGGGCGATCGTCACCGGAACGCCGAGGGTCGGGCCCAGCAGCGACGCGACGACCCCGGCGTCGAACATGTGCGCGTGGAGCACGTCGGCCCGCCGCAGCTCGCGGACGAGCGGCGCCCATCCGCGGACCGCGCGACGCCGCGCTCGGTCGAGCTCGACGACCCGGACGCCGCTCGCCCGCAGCTCCTCCGGCCAGCGTGCCGGGGCGCTCCCGGCGGCGTGCTGGGGATCGCCCGCCGTCGTGACGCAGAGGACGCGATCGAACCGCTCCCCGTCCAGATCGCGCGTGAGCTGGTAGGCGAGGCGCTCGGCACCACCGTGCACCAACCGATCCACGAGCGTGACGACCCGCAGCGGCCGCGGCGTCGCGGCACGGCGCGCGGAGACGCGGCGCGGGCCGGGCCGCTCGACGGGCCGGATCGGCGGCGCCGCGCGCCCGAACAGCGGCGGCGCGGCCAGGAGCGCGGCGACATCGTCGGCGCCGTGCGCGCGCCCGATCGCCACCCGGCGCAGGTCGAAGCGATCCCAGCCGTCGCGGGCGGCCGAGAGCCCACCGTAGAGGCTGTAGGCGTGCTCGATCCCGGCGGCGCGGGCGGCGGCCTTCGTCCGCTCGTCGAACGCCGACCGGGTGCCGACCGGGTAGGCGAGCGCGTGCGGTCGGCGGCCGAGCTCGGCGGCGATGCGGTCGGCCGACCCGGCGATCTCGCGTTGCTGGCCGTCGGGGTCCATGTGCGCGAGCACCGGGTGGGTCACCGTGTGCGCCGCGATCTCCACGCCCTGGTCGCGCAGCGTGCGCAGCTCCGGCCAGGTGAGCCACTCGTCCGCGACGTCCTGGCGGCGCAGCGGGCGGCGGACGCTCGCCGCCGCCAGCTCGCGGAGCGCGGCGGCGCGCTGCTCGGGGGTCAGCCGCCAGCTGGCCGCGACGAGCTCCGACGGGGTCGCCCGCGCCGCGGGATGCGCGGCCGGCAGTCCACCGTGCAGCCACGCGATCTCGTCCCACCACGGGAGCGCGAGGCCATCGACGATCCCGGTCGCGACGAAGAGCGTCGCCGGGACGCCATGACCGCGCAGGACGGGGAGCGCATGCTGCAGGACGTCGCGGTACCCGTCGTCGATCGTGATCGCGACGTGCCGTCCCGAGCGCGCGCGCAGTCGCGGCACGTCCTCGAGCGCGACGACGTCGCAGGTGCGGCTGACGATCCCGACGTGCTCGGCGAAGAGCTTTAGACTCCGCATGATCTTGTCGCGGCCGTAGTAGGGCGGGTAGTGCAACAGCAGCGAGGTCATGCCGGTGCGCGCCTGCATCTCGCGCATCAACTCCGTGACGCGTGCCGCAAGGCCGCCGCCGATACGCAGGCCGCGATTAGATTGTTCCAGCAAAGGCAGCAGTACCGCGGATTCTTGCAGTGCCCAAACGCCGTGATGCCTTGGAA
>JALRCL010000943.1 GCA_023268575.1 Patulibacter sp. | reverse complement strand
GGAGCGCTCGAGGATGGCGGCGAGGTTGGCGTTCATCGACGGCAAGCTCGCACGCGCCGGCACCTCGGCGAAACCGCCCCAGGTGAGAAGTTGCGGCCCCGCCGGGGTCATTCCGCCCGCTCCGACGACCACCGCTCGTCCGTCGCCGCGCAGGCGACGCCGCGCTGCCTCACCCGACGCGCAACGCCCCGGTGAGCGCCGCCTCGACCAGCGCCGGCGCCGGCCGGTAGCGCTCCTGGCGACGCTCGCGCCACAGCCCGTCGAGGGTCGCTCGCACGCGGGGGAAGCCGAGATCGGAGCCCCACGCGATCGGACCACGCGGGTAGTTCAGGCCGAGCGTCGCGCCGCGATCGACGTCCTCGGCGCTGCCGACGCCCTCGCCGACCGCGAAGCACGCCTCGTTGACCACCTGGGCCAGGATCCGGTCGAGCACCAGCCCGGGGCCGTCGCGGACCTCCTCCACGTGGAACCCCAGCCCGACCAGGAGTCGCGAAGCGAGCGCGACCGCGGCCGGATCGGTGGCCCCGGTCGCCGCGACCTCCGCCAGCGGCCCGGGCGCGAGGCCGAGCCCGACGGCCCCCGGATCCCCGAGGCCGACGAGGCTCGCCGCGGCGCACGACCGGACGCGGACCGCGGCGAGCGGCGCGTCGGCGCCCGCCGCGTCGTCGACGAGGAACGCGACCGCCTCCGGATCGTCGACGAGGGCCGCGCCCGCCTCCTCCGCGGCGGCGCGGAGACGAGCGCCGACGGGGCCGCGACCGACGACGCGCAGCCGGAGACCGGCGACGGACGGCCGCGGGGGACGGGGCGCGGGCTCCGGACCGGCGCCGGCGTCGTAGGGATGCCACCCGTGGCCGCTCTTGCGCCCCAGTCGGCCGGCGGCCACGAGGCGCGCGTGCAGCGGGCTCGGCCGCCACCGCGGCTCGCCGCTGGAGCGCTCGGCGAACGACCGCATGACGTCCAGCGCGACGTCGGTCCCGACGAGGTCCATCAGCTCGAACGGGCCCATCCGGAAGCCGGCGCCGAGGCGGCAGATCCTGTCGACCTGCGCCGGCGTCGCCACCCGCTCGGTCACGACCTGGAGCGACTCCGCGTAGTACGGGCGACCGCAGCGATTGACGAGGAACCCCGGGAGGTCCGCGGCGACGACCGCCTGCTTGCCGAGCAGGCGCGCGATCTCGAGCGCCGCGACGGTCGTCGCCGGCGCGGTCTGCTCGGCCGGCACGACCTCCAGCAGCCGCATGACGGGAACGGGGTTGAAGAAGTGCAGGCCGATCACCCGCTCGGGCCGGGCGCAGGCCGCCGCGATCGACGTGACCGGGATCGACGAGGTGTTCGTGGCCAGGATCGCGTCCGGCGCGCAGCCGGCGTCGAGCGTCGCGAACGCGGACCGCTTGAGCGCGAGGTCCTCCGGCGCCGCCTCGATCACGAGGTCGCACTCCAGGAGGTCCTCGATCCGGCTCGCCGGGGCGACGCGCTCAAGCGCGGCGTCGGCGTCGGCCGACGCGATCCGTCCTCGGTCGACGGCGCGCGAGAGCGAGCCGCGCAGGAGCCCCAGCCCGCGCTGGGCGGCGCCCGCGACCGGATCGCAGAGGACCGTCGGCAGCCCGGCGCGCGCGCCGACCTCCGCGATCCCGGACCCCATGGTCCCGGCGCCCAGGACGCCGAGCCGTCGGGGCGTCGCGCCGGCGCTCACGCGAGACGCTCCACGACCATCGCCTGTCCCTGGCCGCCGCCGACGCACATGCTCTCGATGCCGTACCGGCCGCCGACCTCGTCGAGGCCGTTGAGCAGCGTCGACATGATCCGGAGACCGGTCATGCCGAACGGATGACCGAGCGCGATCCCGCCGCCGTTCGGGTTCACGCGATCGTCGAAGGGATCGATGCCGACCTCGCGGCAGACGGGGAGCACCTGCGCGGCGAACGCCTCGTTGAGCTCGAAGACGTCGATCTCGTCGATCGTCAGACCGGCGCGGCGCAGCGCCGCGCGGATCGCGACGACCGGGCCGACGCCCATCCGCGTCGGATCGACCGCCGACACGGCCGAGCTCACGATCCGGGCACGCGGCCGCAGGCCGAGCTGCTCGGCACGCCGCTCGGACAGCACGAGCGCGGCCGCGGCGCCGTCGCTGAGCGGGCACGAGTTCCCGGCGGTCACGCTCCCGCCCTCGCGGAACGCCGGCGGCAGCGCCGCGAGGCCCTCGAGGGTCGACCCCGGCCGGGGCGACTCGTCGTGGGCGAGCGCCTCGCCGCCCGCCAGCCGCACGGGGACGATCTCCCGCGCGGCGAAGCCCCGCTCGCGCGCGGCGACCGCGCGTTCCTGGGAGCGCTGCGCGAAGCGGTCCATCTCCTCGCGGGAGACGCCGTGATCGTCGGCGACGAGCTCCGCCGTCATCCCCATCGGCATGAAGATCCCGCCGAGCGTCGGCCCGTCGGCGGCGGGGTCCAGCAGGGGGTTCGGCGTGGAGAGCTCGATGCCGCGCCCGACGCGCGACCCGGACTCGACGCCGACGACGAGCAGCGCGTCGCCCTCGCCCAGCTCGATGGCGTGCGCCGCCGTGCGGAGCGCCTGGAGCGAGCTGGCGCAGAGCCTGGTCACCGTCTGTGCGGGGACGTGGTGCGGCAGTCCGGCCAGCACCGCGATGCACCGGCCGACGTTGTAGCCCTGCTCGCCCCAGGGGAAGGCGCAGCCGCAGACGACGTCGTCGATCGTCGACGCGTCGACCGCGGGGTTGCGGGCGAGCAGCTCGCGCACCACGTGGGCGGCGAGGTCGTCGGGGCGGACCTCCGCCAGCGACCCTCGGCCGGCCCGCCCGACGGGCGAGCGGACGACGTCGACGATGACAGCGGAAGGCGGCAGGGCCACGTGGAGCTCCGTGACGGACGGGAACGGGGGCCGGCTCCGCCGTGCGGGACGGCGGAGCCGGCGTGGAGGAGCGCCGGCCCGGCGCACCAGCGTCGCGGGCCGACTCTGTGGGTGCACGAGCGGGGTGCTCGCGACGAGGCCGAGATTGCCGGACCTCCGGCGGGATCGCCATGCCCCGCAGGGGGTCTCTTGGTCGCTCGCCGGGAAGGTCCGCCGGCGGCCAGGAAGTGAACTGCGGTTTACTCGCGGCCATGAAGCTCAACGATGTCACCGTCGAGATCGACCGCGGCCTCGCGTGGATCACGATCAACCGGCCCGACCGGATGAACGCCCTCCGCGCACGGACCGTCGAAGAGCTGCTGTGGGCCCTGAAGCACGCCTGGGCGACGCCCGAGGTCGGGGTCGTCGCGCTCACGGGCGCCGGCGATCGCGCGTTCTGCGCCGGCGGGGACCAGAAGCAGAAGGCGGAGTCCGGCGACTACGGGCCCAGCGACTCCGGGCTGTTCGAGATCGAGCAGCTCCAGCGGCTGATCCGCGAGATGCCCAAGCCGGTGATCGCCGCGGTCAACGGGTTCGCCGTCGGCGGGGGCCACGTCCTGCACCTCGTCTGC
>JALRCL010000910.1 GCA_023268575.1 Patulibacter sp. | reverse complement strand
ACCGTGGCCGCGATCGCCCCCCCCCGCGATCGCGTCCCCCGCCCCCGGCCCCCTTCCCCGACATGCTCCGAGTCGCCCGGCGCTCCCCCGGCGTCCTGGCCCTGCTGCTCCTGGTGCCGCTCGTCGCCGCCCCGGCGAGCGCGGCGCCCGGCACGGCGACCCGCGGCACGGCGACCGTGACCGTGCGGATCGGCGGCCTGCCCAAGGGCGAGCGGCCTGCCGCGACCCTCCGCGGTCCCGGTGTTCGGCGGACCGTCGCGCGCCGCGACACGACGCTGCGCCGGGTGCGCGCCGGCCGGTACGTGCTGACGGTGCGATCGGTCCGCACGCGCCGGGCCCACGGCCGGATCCGGCGCGGGGCGACCGCGCACCCCGTCGCCCGGCGCGTCGTCCTCCGCGTCGCGGCGAAGGGCCGCGGCGCGCTGCGCGCCCGGTACGGCGCCATCACCGCGCCGGGGCTCGTCGCGGCCCCGCGGTCGGCGACCGTCGTCGCCGGCGCCCCGTCGGAGCCCTCCGTCCTGGCCGTGCCCCGCTCCTCGGCCTACCGGCCCGGCGGCTACGTCACGAGCGGCCCGCGTGCGGGGCTGCCGGCCGGCGTCCTCGCGCGGATCACGAGCGTCCGGCGGGCCGGCGGCGGTCTGCGCCTCGGCCTGCGCGCGGTCCCGGTGACCGAGGTCGTGCCGGAGTACGACGGGACCGCCGCAGCGGTGGCGACCGGCCGGCGAGCCGTCCCCCGGGCGCTCCTGGACCAGATCAAGGCGTTCAACTGCCGGGTCGACCGGCGCGGCGCGACGGTCGTGGCGGGACGACGACCGATCGAGGTCGGGGTGCGCGACTTCCGCCTCGAGGCGCCGAGCTGGAGCGCCGTGTCCGGGAGGGTCGCGTTGCGCACGCGCGCGGACCTCTTCGTCCGGCTGTCGGCCGAGCCGGGCGACGGCCTGCGCTGCAACGAGCGCGTCGGCGGCGAGACGTTCCCCGGCCCGACGCTGCCGGCCGGGCCGTTCCTCATCCCGACGTTCTGGGGCGTCGAGGTCCAGCTGAAGGCCAGCGCGCTGCAGTCGGGCGCGGCCTTCGCCGTCGAGCAGGGCGTCCGGCTGGAGGCGGGCGTCGACACCGGGCGCGCCGACGGGCCGTTCCACGCCTCGGCGACGCCCTTCGACCACGTCGAGGGGCGACCGGCGCTCGACCTCTCGGCGAGCGTCGCCCTGGCCTTCCGTGCCGGGGTCGGCGTCCCGCGGGTGGCGAGCATCCGCTACGAGTGGGGCCCCGAGCTCGCGCTCGACGCGCGTCCGGACGGCCAGTGCGAGGCGTCGCTGCGGCTGTTCGACCGCTTCTCGGCCGAGATGCTCGTGCGGACCTGGACCCTGGCGAGCGCGCGGCGACCGCTGCTCGGGCCGGTCGCCCTCCCGGGGTGCGCGACGGTCGACCCGATCGTGGGCGACTGGCGGTTCGACGACGGGGGCGGCACCTACCGGGTCACGGAGCCGTCTCCGGGCAGCTTCCAGGCGACCGCGCTGACCGACATCACCGTCGACGGCACGAGCTGCGTGGTGCGTCCCGCCGGCACGACCTTCCCGGTCGAGGGCGGTCGCGGGACCTACGCCTGGCCGTTCTCCTGGTGGGACGTCGACGCCTGCACGAAGGTCGACGAGGACCCGCGGGCGACGGTGACGATCGACCGGCTCTTCCGGGACCGGCTGCGGCTCTGCGGCCGGACCGCGACGCGCTCGGGCTGCGACACGCTCAGCCGCGTCCGGGAGTGAGCGCGGGTGGGGGCGTGGACCCGGAGCACGCCTCGTCGCCGGCCGATTGTGGTCCGAACCCCGTCGCGGGCCCCGAACGATCGGCGAGGCTCGCGCCATGCCCTCCGCGCACTACGTGATCGTCGGCGCCGGCTCGGCCGGCTGCGTCCTGGCCAACCGCCTCTCCGAGGACCCCTCGACGCGGGTGCTCGTGCTGGAGGCCGGCGGTAGCGACCGGGACCTGAACGTCATGATCCCGCTGGCGTTCTCGGCCCAGTTCCACGGCAAGCGCGACTGGGACTACTCGACCGAGCCCGAGCCCGGCGCCGCGAACCGGCGGCTCTACGTGCCCCGCGGCAAGCAGCTCGGCGGCTGCAGCGCGATGAACGCGATGCTCTACGTCCGCGGCCGGCCGCTGGACTACGACCTGTGGGAGGAGCAGGGCGCGAGCGGCTGGGGCTGGAAGGACGTCCAGCCGTACTTCCTGCGGTCGGAGGACAACGCCCGCGGCGCGAGCGAGCATCACGGCGCCGGCGGCGAGCTGCGCGTCGAGGAGCATCGCGAGGCGCGCGCGATCAACGAGCCGATCCTCGCGGGCTTCGAGGCCGAGGGCATCCGGCGGATCGACGACTACAACACGCCCGAGCAGGACGGGGCGACGATGTTCCAGGTGACGCAGAAGGGCGGGCGCCGTTGGAGCGCCGCCGACGCGTTCCTGCGCCCGGCGATGAAGCGCCCGAACGTCCAGGTCGTGACCCACGCCCAGGTCCTGCGGCTCGAGCTCGAGGGCACGAAGGTCGTCGGCGTCCGCTACCGCGACAAGCGCGGCGCCGAGCACGTCGCGCACGCCGATCGCGAGGTCCTGCTGAGCGCCGGCGCGATCAACTCGCCGCAGATCCTCATGCTGTCGGGCATCGGCCCGGGGGCGCAGCTGCAGCAGCAGGGCATTCCCGTCGTCCAGGACCTCCCGGGCGTCGGCGAGAACCTGCAGGACCACCCGATGTTCACGATGAACTACGCGATCCGGGGCGAGGGCGCGGCCGGCACGCTCTACGGCGCGGACAAGCCGGCGCAGCTCCTGAAGTGGCTCGCCACCCGCCGCGGACCGCTGACGTCGACGGCCGCCGAGTCGGTCGTCTTCTGGCGCAGCCGTCCGGGCCTGCCGGCCGCCGACATCCAGTTCCACTGCGGTGGCCTGTACTACGAGCAGCACGGCGCCGCCGAGCACGACGGGCCGGCGATGGTCCTCGTGCCGGTGCTCGTCTCGCCCCGCAGCAAGGGGCGCGTGACCCTGCGCTCGCCGGACCCGCTGGCGGCGCCCGCGATCCTCACGAACGCGCTCGTCGAGGACGAGGACGCCGCGGCGCTCGTCGCGGCGGTGAAGCTCGCCCGGCGGGTGGCGGCCAGCGGCCCGCTGGCGCCGCACGTCGACCGCGAGCTGCTGCCGGGGCCCTCGGCGCAGAGCGACGAGGAGATCGACGCCGCGGTCCGCGAGCGGATCGAGCTCATCTACCACCCCGTCGGCACCTGCAAGATCGGTGCCGCCGACGACGACCTGGCGGTCGTGGACCCCGAGCTGCGGGTTCGCGGCATCGAGGGCCTGCGCGTCGTCGACGCGTCGGTCTTCCCGGTGATCCCGGGCGGCAACACGAACGCGCCGACGTACATGGTCGCCGAGCGCGCCGCGGACCTCGTTCGCGGCCGGGTGCCCGCCACCGCCTGATCCCGTCGCGCGACGGGCGGACGACCGCCCGCGAGCGAGCGGTTGCGTACCGGACGGTATCCGGATACTGTCCGGTACGTGAACGAGGGGACGGTCCACAGCTTCCTGTTCGCCGACCTCGTCGGCTTCACGACGCTGACCGCGCTCGAGGGCGACGAGCGCGCCGCCGACGTCGCGATGCGGTTCTTCGCCGCGGTCCGCGCGCTGCCGGAGGCCGGCCGCGCGGAGGAGGTCAAGACCCTCGGCGACGGCCTCATGCTGCGCACGGACGATCCCGAGCACGCGGTGCGCCTCGGCGCGGCGATCGTCGCGCGCCTCGACGAGGGCCTCGAGGGCTTCGGTCCGGTGCCGGTCCGCGTGGGCGTCCACACCGGTCCCGCGATCGCCCGCGACGGCGACTGGTTCGGGATGGCGGTGAACGTCGCGGCGCGGCTCTGCGCGGTCGCAGGCGACGGCGAGGTGCTCGTGAGCGCCACGACGCGCGAGGCCGCCGTCGCCGACGACCTCGTCTTCGGCGACGCCCGCCTGCACTGGCTGAAGAACGTCATCGAGCCGGTCGCCGTGCACGAGGTCGAGCTCGTGCCCGAGCGCGCCGCCGCCCCGGTGCGCGTCCTCGCGAGCGGCGACCCGCTCGGCGAGGTCGCTCCCGCCTCGGAGCCCCGCCGTGTGCCGTCCGTCGCGGGTCCGGCGCTCCCCGCCCGGATGCGGCCCGCGGCCCCCGCCACCCGCCGGACCACCGCCCGCCGCGGGGCCGCGCTGGGTGCCCGGGCCCGCGCCCGCCTCGACCAGGAGCGCGCGTGCCTGCGCGCCGCCGTCCCGTCCCTGCTCGGCCGACTCGGCTGACCCCCCCCAGGAGGAACGTCCCGTGAGCACCACGACCACCACGCCGATCGAGGGACTGCCGCCCGGGCCGTCGCTGCCGCGCGCGCTGCAGACCGCGGGCTTCATCCTCCGCGGCCCCTCGTACCTGAAGAAGCTCCAGGCGGAGTTCGGCGACGTCTTCACGATGCGGATCACCGGCGAGGGCCGCTGGGTGATCCTCGCCGATCCGGCGCACATCAAGCAGGTCTTCACCGGCTCGCCCGACGTCTTCCACGCGGGCAAGGGCAACCAGGTCCTGCTGCCGCTCCTGGGCGACCACTCGGTCCTGCTGCTCGACGGTCCCGAGCACCTGCGCCAGCGCCGCCTGCTGCTGCCGCCGTTCCACGGGCAGCGGATGACCGCCTACGGCGAGCTCATGGACGAGATCACCGCGGAGGAGGTCGCGCGGTGGCCCGTCGGCGAGGACTTTGCGTCCTGGCCGCGCATGCAGCACATCACGCTCGAGGTCATCATGCGCGCCGTCTTCGGCGTCGAGCAGGGCCCGCAGCTGGATCGCGTGCGGACGGCGCTGAACCGGCTGCTGGGGGAGGTCATGCGCCCCTCGACGATGGCGGTCCTCTCCGCGATCGGGCCGCACCGCTTCCGCGAGCTGGCGATCGTCAAGCGCGAGCTCGCGCGGGCCGACGCCGAGATCTACCCCGTGATCCGCGAGCGTCGCGCGGCGCCCGACCTCGAGGACCGGCAGGACATCCTCTCGCTGCTCCTGCAGGCGCGCCACGAGGACGGCCGCCCGATGAGCGACGAGGAGCTGCGCGACGAGCTCATGACGCTCCTCGTCGCCGGCCACGAGACGACGGCGACG
>JALRCL010000905.1 GCA_023268575.1 Patulibacter sp. | reverse complement strand
TGACCTCGTCGCTGCTGCTCGGCGCCCGGCGCCCCCCGGACGCGGCCTGATGGGCCCGCCCGTCAGGCCGCGTCCGCGCCGTCAGCGCCGCGCGACCCGGTAGCGGGAGAACACGACGCGCGAGGCGAACGTCCGCGTCTCCGCGAGCTCGAGGTCGACGCGCAGGTCGCGGGGGAAGAACGGGGTCCCGCCGCCGACGGCCACCGGGTAGGTGAACAGGCGGACCTCGTCGACGAGCCCCAGGCGCAGCGCCTCGCCGGCGAGGTCCGCGCCGCCGATCGCGACGTCGCCGTCGACCTGCGCCCGCAGGTCGGCCAGTGCGGTCGGCAGGTCGGTGCGCGCGAGGCGGACGTTCGATCCCTCGACGGCCTCGAGGGTCCGCGAGAGGACGACCTTCGGCAGCGCCTGCCAGATCGCGGCGAAGTCGCGCGAGACCGCCGACGGGTCGTCGGCGGCGTCCCAGTAGCGCATCACCTCGTAGAGCCGGCGGCCCAGCAGGTGGCCGGCGAGCGCCCGGGCCTGGTCGTTGTGGAAGCGGTGCAGCTCCTCGTCGGGCATCGCCCAGTCGAACGTCCCGTCCGGACCGGCGACGTAGCCGTCGGTCGAGACGCTCATCTCGTAGATCACGGACGGCATCGGTGCTCCTCGTGGGTGGCCATCGTGGGTGCAGACGCGTCGCGGGCGCGGGACTCATCGGTCGGCGGAGCCGCGGCCCGCGCGACGCTACCGTTGCGCCCATGCCCGCGAAGCTCATCCACACCTGCGTCCGCGTGCGCGACATCGACGCCTCCGTCCGCTTCTACGAGGCCCTCGGCTTCGAGCGTCGCGGACGGCTCGAGTTCGAGACGGCCTACAACGTCTACCTCGGCCTCCCGGGCGACGGCGACACGCTCGAGCTGACGGTGAACCGCGACCGCGAGCAGCCCTACGACCTCGGCGAGGGCTACAACCACGTCGCGCTCGAGGTCGACGACCTGGACGCGACGCTCGCCGCGCTGCGCGAGGCCACCGGCGTGGGGCCCGAGAAGCCGCCGTACCACCCGGGCGGTCGCGAGGAGCTGCCGCTGATCGCCTTCGTCCAGGACCCCGACGGCTACCGGATCGAGCTCATCGACGGCACGTTCGCCACGCCGCAGGACGCGCCCCGGTGAGCGACGCCGACGCGGCCCCCGTGCCCGCGGACTTCCCGGTCCTGCACCCGATCACGACGCGGTGGAAGGACAACGACGTCTACGGGCACGTGAACAACGTCGAGTACTACTCGTTCTTCGACAGCGCGATCAACACGACGCTCATCCGCGACGGGGGCCTCGACATCGAGCGCGGCGCGGTCCTCGGGGTCTGCGCCGAGTCGCGCTGCCGGTACCACGCGTCGGTGTCCTTCCCGGGCACGGTGCGCTGCGGCGTGCGGGTCGACCGGCTCGGACGCTCGAGCGTCACGTACGGCCTCGGGCTCTTCGACGAGGAGGATCGCCTCGTCGCCGAGGGGTCGTTCGTGCACGTGTTCGTCGACCGCGACGAGCGTCGCCCGACGCGGATCCCGGACCGGCTGCGAGCGGCGCTCGCCGCCCTCATCGTGGCTTCCTGATCCTCGGCGAGCGCTACGCGGGGTCGGCGAGCGGAGCGCCCGTCGCGCCCGCGGGCGCGATCAGCTCGACGGCCGGCGGCGCAGCGGTCACGCGCTCCAGCTCGGTCTGCTCCGTCGGCAGCTCGGGGCGGGCGACGGCGCGGACGCTGGGAGTGCCGAGGAGGTCCTCGACGGCGGCGGCGCTGGGGTCTGACGGGAGGGTGCTCATTGGGGGGCCCTTCGGTCGTGGTGGAGCCGGTGTACCCCGCCGGCGCCACCGCCACACCTGCGCGCCGGCCCGGCGTCGCGCGCGTCCCGTCCGCGCGCTGCGTCGCCGCGTCCCGGCGGTGCGCCAGGATGGCCGCATGAGGATCCGGGCCGCCGTCCTGCGCGAGATGGGCCTGCCGCGGCCGTACGCGGAGTCGCAGCCGCTGCGGATCGAGGAGGTCGAGCTGGCGCCCCCTGCCCGCGGGCAGGTCCTGATCCGGATCCTCGCGGCCGGGCTCTGCCACTCCGACCTCTCCGTCGTCGACGGGTCGCGGCCCCGGGTGATGCCGATGGCCCTCGGGCACGAGGCCGCGGGCGAGGTGCTCGAGCTCGGCGAGGGCGTCGAGGGCCTGGCGGTCGGGGACCGCGTCGTCTGCTCGTTCGTCCCGACCTGCGGCCACTGCGTCCCGTGCGCCGAGGGCCGCCCGGCGCTCTGCGAGCCCGGGGCGGCGGCGAACGTCGCCGGGACGCTGCTGGAGGGCGACCGCCATCTGACGCTCGTGGCGTCCGGCGAGCCGCTGCACCACCACCTCGGCGTCTCGGCCTTCGCCGAGGCGGCGGTGCAGATCCGCGAGGGCGTGAACGACGTCTGGATCTACGACTTCACACGCGCGTCGCTCACGCCGCTCGTGCGAGCCGGCAGTTCG
>JALRCL010000887.1 GCA_023268575.1 Patulibacter sp. | reverse complement strand
GGCCAGACGCCGCTGCGCCTCGCCGAGGGCCTGCAGGCGGCCGGCGTGCCGATCCTCGGGACCGGCGTGGAAGCGATCGACCGCGCGGAGGATCGCGGGGCCTTCGGCGACGTGCTCGCGAAGCTCGGCTACCAGGCGCCGCCCTACGCGACCGCGAACGACTTCGACGGCGCGCTGGAGGCGGGCGACCGCGTCGGCTACCCGCTGCTCGTGCGCCCGAGCTACGTGCTCGGCGGCCGCGCGATGGAGATCGTCTACGGCCGCGACGGCCTGGCCGACTACCTCGAGCGCGAGGCCGACACGACGTCGGGCAAGGCGATCTTCCTCGACCGGTTCCTCGAGAACGCGATCGAGGTCGACGTCGACGCGCTCTGCGACGGCGAGGACGTCTGGGTCGGCGGCATCATGCAGCACGTCGAGGAGGCCGGGATCCACTCCGGCGACTCGGCCTGCGTGCTGCCGCCGCACTCGCTCGGCCACGAGATGGTCGATCGGATCCGGGAGTGGACGCGCGGCATCGCGCTCGAGCTCGGCGTCCGGGGCCTGATCAACATCCAGTTCGCCGTGCACGCCGGCGAGCTCTACGTCATCGAGGCGAACCCGCGCGCGTCGCGGACCGTGCCGTTCGTCTCCAAGGCGATCGGCGTCCCGCTGGCGAAGATGGCCTGCCGGATCATGCTCGGCGAGCGCGTGGCCGACCTCGACCTGCCGGCCGATCCGTTCGCCGGCGGCCACATCGCGGTGAAGGAGGCGGTGCTGCCCTTCGACCGGTTCGTCGGCTCGGACGCGCTGCTCGGTCCCGAGATGCGCTCGACCGGCGAGGTCATGGGCGTGGCGCGGGACTTCCCCGCGGCGTTCGCGAAGGCCCAGGCCGCGGCGGGCTCGCCGCTGCCGTCCGGCGGCACGGCGTTCATCTCCGTGACCGACGCCGACAAGCCCGGTGCCGTGGCGGTCGCCCAGCTGCTGCACGACCTCGGGTTCGAGCTCCTCGCCACGCGCGGCACCCAGGAGGCGATCGCGCGGATGGGCGTCCCGTGCGAGCCGGTGGCGAAGCTCCAGGACGTCCTGCCGGACACGGGCGCCGACCCCTCCGGCCACCGCACGGCGGTCGCCGGGATCGAGGCCGGGGAGATCGTCCTCGTCGTGAACACCCCGACGGGCTCGGGCGCGCGCACCGACGGCTACGAGATCCGGCGGGCCGCGATCACTGCCGGGGTCCCGTGCCTCACGACGGTCTCGGCGGGCCTGGCGGCCGCCCGGGCGATCAAGGCCGCGTCCGAGGGCGAGCTCGAGGTCGTCGCCCTGCAGGAGCTCTAGCGCGCCGACGACCGGCGTCGCTCGCCCGGCGGCGCCCGGTCCGCGCCGTCCGGCGCGGGGACGGGACCGCGTCCGCGCTCGCGGCCGGCGCCCTAGCGGCCGGCGCGAGCGACGGCGCGGTCGATCCGCCGCACGAGGCCCGGGCCCCGGTAGACCATCGCGGTGTAGAGCTGCAGGAGGCTCGCGCCGGCGTCGAGCATCCGCAGCGCATCGTCGGGGGAGCCGATCCCGCCGACGCCGATCACCGGCAGGCGACCATCCGTCTCGCGCACCACCCGGGCGACGACCTCGCGGGCCCGCTCGCGCAGCGGTCGCCCGCTGAGCCCACCGGCCTCGCCGGCGAGGGCCGCGTCGGGTCCGGCCAGGCCCGGTCGGTCGATCGTCGTGTTCGTCGCGATGAGGCCCGCGACGTCGTGCGCGTCGCAGACCTCGAGCAGCTCGACGATCGCTGCGTCGTCGAGGTCGGGCGCGATCTTCACGAGCAGCGGCACGGCCGCGCCGCCACCGGCGATCGCGGCGGCCTCCTCGCGGAGACCGCCGACGAGCGCGTCGAGGGCGCTCCGGTCCTGCAGGCCCCGCAGGCCGGGGGTGTTCGGCGAGCTCACGTTGATCGCGACGTAGTCGGCGAACGGCGCGAGCAGGCGCAGCGACCGGCGGTAGTCCTCGAGGGCGTCCTCGACGGGGGTGACCTTCGACTTGCCGAGGCTCACGCCGAGGGGGAAGCCGAGCGGCCCGAGCTGCCGCAGTCGGGCCACCAGCGCCTCGGCTCCGTGGTTGTTGAAGCCCATCCGGTTGATGACCGCCTCGCTCGCCGGAAGGCGGAAGAGGCGGGGACGCG
>JALRCL010000857.1 GCA_023268575.1 Patulibacter sp. | reverse complement strand
CGCTGCGCGACCTCGTCGACGACGCCGGCGCGGCGCTCGAGGCGGTCGCCGAGCGCCGCGCGGACCTGGGGGCGACGCTCGACGCCGCACCGCCCGCGTTGGCGCAGCTCAACGGCACCCTCGGCGATCTGGGCCGCACGGCGCACGACCTGACGCCGGCCAGCCGCGCCCTGCGGGGCGTCGCGACGCCGTTGCGCCAGGTGCTCGACGACCTGCCGATCTTCAGCGAGCGGGCGCGCGGCACGTTGCGCGAGGCAGAGGGCCTCGCCGCGCCGCTCGACCGACTGGCGACCGAGGCGACGCCCGACGTCCAGCGCCTCCAGGGGACCGTCGCGAAGCTGTCCGGGTTCGCCCGGGATTCCGCGCCCGTCGCGCGCAGCCTCGACCGCGGGGTCCTGCGGGACGCGTTCGACCTCATGCACGGGTGGAGCAACGTCGTGCGGCGCGCCGACGGCCTCGGCCACATCTTCCGGGTCCGGGTGAAGGTCGACCAGGAGACGATCACCTCCGCGCTGAGTCGCTACGGGCCCGCGCTCCTGCCGACCACCGGCACGGCAGCGGATCGTCGGCGCGCCCGCGCGGTCGCCTCCGCGGCCAGGCCCGCGGGTCGCGCGGCGACGCCCTCGACCGGATCGGCGTCCGTCCCCGAGCGTCCGGCGGCCCCGCTCGGCGGCTTCATCGACGGGCTCGCGCGGCCGCTCGCCGACGCGCTCACGCCGCCCCGCGCGCCTGCCGGCCGCGCGGTCGGCGGCCAGCGCGGCCTGCTCGACTACCTCTTCGGACAGTGAGGGCCGACCAGTGAGGCAGAGAAGATCGCGCAAGGCGGTCGCCTACCGTCCCGGACGCCTCCGCTACCTCGGGCAGGGAGCGTTCGGCCTCGCGGTGCTCATCGGGCTGCTCGTGTTCGGCATCAATGCGCCGAACGGCATTCCCGGGCGCAGCTACTACGAGATCGACGTCGCCTTCGAGGACGCCGACAACATCGCCGCCCACGCGCAGGTGCGCATGGGCGGGCGGATCGTCGGCCAGGTGCTGCGTCCCCGGGTCGAGGACGGCGAGGCCGTCGCGACGCTCCAGCTGAGCTCCGACCTCGAGCCGCTCCGGGCCAGCACGCGGGTCATGGTGAAGCCGCGGAGTGCGATCGGCGTGCGGTTCGTCGAGCTCTTCCCGGGCGCTGCCGGACCGCCCCTGGCGGCGGGTCAGCGGATCCCGGCGTCCCAGACGGGGGCGACGCGGCCCCTGGACGAGGCGCTCGGCACGCTCGACGCCCGGACGCGCGACCAGACCCGACGGTTCCTCCGCGAGCTCGGCACCGGCATGGCCGGCCGTGGGGAGGACCTGCACGACACGATCGAGGGCGCCACGCCGATGCTGCACGACCTGCGGCGCGTCATGGGCGCGGTCCCGCCGGGCGCCGGCGGGGCGATGGTCCGGGGCGCCGACACGCTGCTGTCCGCAGCGGACCCGGTGCGGGACGCCCTCGCCGACGGCTTCCCGGCCGAGGCCGCGGCGATGCGGGTGGTGCGCGACGCCCGGGAGGAGCTCCACGCGACGCTCGAGGCGGCGCCGGAGGCCCTGCCGGCGACCGCCGCCGGGCTCGCCCGGACGCGGCCGCTCGTGCGGGCGGTCGACCGGTTCGCCCGGGAGTCGCTGCCGCTGCTCCGCGCCGCCCCCGCGACGCTCCGGCACGCCTCGCTGCTGCTGCGCGAGGGCGGTCCGACCGTGCGCGCCGCGCGCACGACGCTCCGCGACGCGCGCGCGGCGCTGCCCCCGACGCTCGATCTCCTCGACCGGATCCAGCCCGAGCTCGAGCCGCTCGAGGCGACGATGGACGCCGCGACGCCGCTGCTCCGGGAGCTCGCGCCGCGGCACTGCGACCTGCGGAACATGCTCGGCGGGTGGGCGAGCATGACGTCGCTGGGCAACGCCGCCGGCAACTACCTGCGCTTCAACGTCCCGGTCTCGGCCGAGTCGGTCCAGGCGCTCAACGGCATCAACGACATCGGGCCGCTGAGGATCCACGACAACCCTTACCCGGCCCCCTGCGAGGCCGGCACGGAGAAGGTGGGCCGATGAGTCGGCGAGGGAGACGCGGGGGCTGGTTCGAGCTGGTCCCCGGGCAGCACCGCGCACGTCCGGTCCGGTTGGGCCTCACGCTGCTGATCCTCGGCGGGGCGATCGCGTACTGCGGCTTCACCGCCAGCGTGCCGTTCCTGCCCGACCACGGAACGCTCGTGCGGGCCGAGTTCGCACGCAACGTCATGGTGCGCAGCGGGACGCCGGTGCGGGTGCACGGCGTGAACGTGGGGTCGGTCGAGAAGGTCGAGCAGGGCAGCGGCGGGCGCGGCGCGCTGATCACGATGCGGGTGGAGGACGGCAAGGGCGTCGACCTCCGCTCGGACGCGCGCGCGGCGATCTGGTGGCGCACCCTGCTGGGCCGGAACATGTACATCGGGCTCGAGCCGGGGTCCCCGTCCGCGAGCCCGCTGCAGGCACGGGTCATCCCGCGCACGCGCACCACGACGCAGGTGGAGCTCGACGAGGTCACCGGCGTCCTGGACCAGGACGGTCGACGCTCGATCCAGACGATCCTCCGCGAGTTCAACCGCGGGTTCGCCGACGGCGCGGCGACGGGCGGAGCGATCGACGCGCTCGGTCCGGCGATGACGCCCGTCGCCCCGGCGATGCGCGCCATGCGCGGCACGGCACCCGGGGACCTCCACCGCCTGATCACCGGGACGAGCCGCACGATGGGCGCGCTGGCCCGTGACGAGGCGGCGCTCGCCGGGCTGTTCGACCACGGGTCGGTCGCGCTCGGGGTGACGGCGGCGCGACGGACCGCGCTCGGCACCGCGCTGGCGGGCGCGCCGGCGGCGCTGCGCCAGACGCGCACGACCGCGCGGCGCCTGATCGCGACCCTCGACGAGCTCGATCCGCTGGCGAAGGACCTCCGTCCGGGTGCCCGGCGGATCCCCGCCACGGTCGACGCCGCGTCGCCGATGCTCGTGTCGCTCGATGCGTTGCTGCGTCGCGGCGAGCCGACGATCGCCCGTCTCCAGCCGACGGCGGAGGCGCTGGCCGACATGGCCCCCGACGCACGGGCGCTGGTCGAGGACGCACGGGCGCCGCTGACGCGGACCCGTCGCGAGGTCATGCCGTTCCTCGAGCGCCGCGATCCCGTGTTCGGGATCCGGAACCTCGACGCGGTCGGACCCGTCGCCAGCGGCCTGGCGTCGATCGCCGGCCAGTTCGACAAGAACGGGCACGTCATCCGCTTCCAGGCCGGGGCCAGCGAGCAGGTGGTCGGCTCGCTTCCGTGCGTCACCTACCTGCTGGACCCGACCGAGCAGCAGAAGATCGACTGCTCGCAGCTGGAGTCCGGCCTCGGGGCCGTCTTCGGGCTGCAGCCCACGAACGCACGGCGCGCGGGAGGAGTCCGGCGATGAGGCTCAACACCGAACGGGCCAAGCTCGAGATCCAGCGATCGGCGCGGCCCTTCGCGATGGTCATCGCGCTCTGCGTCGCCGGCCTCGTGGCGCTGCTGCTGATGTTCGCGAACCTCAGCTTCCAGCGTCCGTGGGACCACTACCGCGAGTTCGACGTCGTCGTCGCCGATGCGAAGGGGACCACGCCCGGCCACCAGCCGGTGCGGATCTCGGGCGTCGACGTGGGCGTCGTGCGCGACTGGCGGGTCGAGGGCGACCACGCCGTGCTGCGGGTCGCCATCCGCGAGCAGTACGCCCGCCGCGGCATCTTTCGCAACGCCACCGCGCGGCTGCGCCCCGTGACGCCGCTGCAGGACATGTACGTCGAGTTCGAGCGCGGAACGCCGAAGGCCGGCGTCCTTCCCGACGGGGGCCGGATCCCGGCGACGCAGACCGTGACGCCCGTCGACGTCTCGCGGGTGCTGAACGTGTTCGAGAGCGGCGAGCGGGAGCAGCTCGGCAACCTGATCCGGGGCCTCGGCGCGGGTCTGGACGACAACGGGGCCCGCCTGCGCCGCGCGTTCGAGGCGACCCGCCCCTTCCTGCTGGCGGCCCGCGACCTCAGCTCGGCGATCGCCACCCGGCGGCGCGAGCTCGCGCGGTTCGTGCACAGCTTCGGGGCGATCGTCGCGGTCCTCGGCACCCAGGACCGGCAGCTCGCGCGGTTCGTGCAGCGCGGCGACCAGACGCTCGCGACCCTCGCGCGGCACGAAGGGTCCTTCGGCCGCACGATCGAGCAGCTCCCCGGCACGGTCGCAGGGCTGCGCTCGTCGCTGGCGGCACTGGCGCGGGCCGAGGACGAGCTGGATCCGGCGCTGCGAGGCCTCCGGCCCGTCGCCGCGCAGCTCGCTCCGGGGCTCGCAGCGGTCGAGCGGCTCTCCGGCGACGCCACCCCGGCGCTGCGCAAGCTCACCTCGCCGGTCTCGCGACTGCGTCCGCTGGCCAGGGCGCTCGATCCCCTCGCCGCCGATGCGCAGGTGGCCAGCGCCCGCCTCCAGCCGCAGACGAGCGCGCTCGACACGGCCACGAGGCTCGTCACGCGGTGCGAGCGCACCTTCCGCAACTTCTTCTTCTTCACGATGTCGATCTTCAAGTTCGGGGACGCCAACGGCGCGAACCCGCGAGCCGAGGTCAGCGTCGGCACCGATGCCGCGCTGGGGCTCCCGAAGGACCCCAACCTCAACAAGACGCGGTCGTGCACGACCGGCCTCGACCAGGAGGACGCGGGATGAAGGTCCAGCACCTCGCGCTGAAGATCACGGCGATCGCCGCGTTCCTCGTCCTGACGCTCGGCATCTTCCTGATGCTGCTGCGGATGGCCGGCGTCCAGATGCCGTTCGGCGACGCGTACAAGATCAACGCGCAGCTGCCCGACGGGCTGCAGCTCGTCACCAATGCGGACGTCCGCAGCGCGGGCGTGAAGGTCGGTCGCCTGTCGGCGATCACGAGCCGCGGCGCGCGGGCCGAGGTCGAGCTCCAGCTCGACGACGACGTCGTCCCCGTGTACCGCGACGCGCGCGTCCTGGTTCGCACGAAGACGCTCGTCGGCGAGAACTACGTCGAGCTCGACCGCGGCCACCCGCGCGCCGGCGCGCTGCCGAGCGGGGCGACGCTCCCGATCGCGCGCGCCGGCGATGCGGTGCAGCTGGACCAGGTCCTGTCGACGCTCGATCCGAGGACCCGTCGGCACGTCCAGCGCACGGTCCGGACGATGGGCGGCGGCTTCGACGGTCGCGGCGACGACATCAACGCGATCCTGTCGGCGATGCAGCCGACGGTCCGGGACGGCGGCCGCCTGCTGGCCGTCCTCGCCGAGCAGCGCCGCCAGCTCGGTGGCCTGATCGCCGACGCCGGGACGGTGATGCAGGCCGTCGGCGAGCGTCGGACCGCGCTGCAGACCCTCGTGCTGAAGCTCCGGACGACCGCCGACGCGGTCGCGGCCCGCGACGACGCCTTCCGCGCGTCGTTCGCGGAGGTCCCGCCGACCCTGCGTCAGGCCGCGGGCAGCACGGAGCGCCTCGGACGGCTGGCGGGCACCGCGACGCCGGTGGTCGCCGACCTCACGCGCGCCGCCACCCTCCTGACCCCGGCCGTTCGCGAGCTCGGTCCGGCGGCCAGGACGACGCGCGCGACGGTCGCCGAGCTGCGGCGCCTGCTGCCGGAGTCCGAGCCGCTGGTCCGCAACCTCGAGACGTTCGCCGACGCGGCGGGCGAGGTCCCGGCCCCGCTCGACGCGGCCCTCCGCGAGGGCCGCCCGACCCTCTCCTACCTGGTCCCCTTCCGGCGCGACATCGGATCGTTCTTCGCCAACGTGGGGTCGGTCGTCGACACCCACGACCAGTACGGGCAGCTCGGACGCGTCCACCCCCTCGTGAGCCCGACCTCGGCGGCGATCTGGTCCCCGGAGTTGCGCAAGGCCCTCGACGCGCTCACCGACATCGGGGCGGTCGGGGCGCTCTTCCGGGAGGACACCAACGCCTACCCGCGGCCGGGCTCGATCGGCGCACCCCGGCCGTTCGACGGCAAGGTCGACGTCGTGGACCCCGACGTCCGGGGGCGCGCGACGCCGCCCGACGGGTCGCGGTGATGGCGCGGCCGGCGTGCGGCAGGGCGGTGACGTGCGGTGGGCTCCGCCGCGGAGCGCCTCGAGACGCGGAGCCGCGCCGACGTGCCTGATCGACGGCTCGCACCCGAGGAGGTGGCCGCGGAGGGCCGGCGCGGCCGGCTGGCCGGCGCCTCCGCGCTGGGCGTCGTGGTGCTCGCGATCGCCGCGATCGTCGTGAGCGGGCGGGCGTCGCGGGACGTCGGGGGAGACGGGGAGGTCGTCCGGCAGCTCCGGGGGCTCGAGGCCGGGTACGGCGAGCACCAGATCGCCGTCGGCCTGCGGGTCCTCGGCCTCCTGTTGACGCTGCACGTCGCGCTCCACCTCACGCGGGCCGTCGCCGCGCGGAGCGACGACGCCCCGGTCCGGGCGATGCGGACCCTGGCGGTCGGGGCCGCGGTCGCGCTGGCGGGGTCGCTGAGCCTCGGCCTGCTCGCGATGCACGAGGTGGCAGGAACCTTCGCGGCCGGCGCGGCGGGCACCGGGGAGGGCGCCGCGGAGGATCTGGTGCGCGGCGACGCCGGCATGCGGATCTCGGCCGCGGTGGAGATCGTCGCCCACGTGATCGGCGGCGTCTGGCTCTCGCTGCTCTGCATCTGGACCATGCGCGTCGGCCTGCTCCCGCGGTTCCTCGCGGTGTGGGGGATCGGGGCCGGCGTCGGCGGGGTGCTGCTTCCCGTCGGGGACGCGCTGGTGCTGGCGTGGATCGGGTCCGTCGGGATCCTGCTGCTCGGTGCGTGGCCGGACGGCCGGCCCCCCGCCTGGGAGGAGGGGCGGGCCGTGCCGTGGGCCGAGGTCGACCTCCGGCGGCCCGACGCCCACCATCGCTGAGGGCCGCGCCGGCGTTCCGAGACGCGCCTCAG
>JALRCL010000798.1 GCA_023268575.1 Patulibacter sp. | reverse complement strand
TCGCTCCCGAGGCACGGCGTTCCGGGCGCGGAGCGCGCCGAGCCTCCTTCCCGCCAGGCGCGCCTCGCGAGGAGGCGGCGCCGCTCATCAAGCGCGCCGCGCCTCCTCGGCGCCCGGCTCAGCTCCAGGGGTAGGGGCTGTTGGAGACCGGGTGCAGGTCGCCGGTCGCGAACCGCTCGAAGCGGAACGGGTGCAGCAGGCTGCTGTGCTCGCCCTGCAGCACGCGGGCGACCTCGCGGCCGACGGCGATCATCTTGAAGCCGTGGTTCGAGTCGGCGATCACGAACGCGTTCGGGCGCAGGTGGTCGAAGATCGGGAAGTTGTCCGGGGTGAAGGCCCCCATGCCGCCGCAGCGGACCTGGCGGTAGGTCGCACGGCCGCCCTGGAACCGGCCCAGGCAGTGCGACAGCGCCGCCGCCCACATGTCGGGGAACGCGTCCTCGACGGTGCCGGCGGGGTAGGGGTCCACGGGCGGGTGGTCGGGGAGCGGCAGCGGCTGGGCGCCGCCCTGGATCGAGGCGTGGTCGGGCTTGACGTAGATCCCCCACTGCTCGTCGGTGATGAGCGTCCCGTCGTCGGCCACGAGCGGGCTCGTGCTGTCGACGTGCAGCACCGGCGAGGGACGGCCGTCGTTCGTCACGAAGAGACCCGGCGGCAGGTCGAGCTCGCCCTCCTGCAGGTACCAGTGCTTCCACATCGGGACGGCCTCGTGCACGGTGCCGTCGGGCTGGCGGACGTCGATCTCGTCCGGCAGCCCGAGCATCGCCCACAGCTGCTGGGCCCACGGGCCCGGGGCGACGACGACCTGCTCGACGTCGACCGTCCCGGCGTCGGTGACGACCTGCGTCACGGCGCCGCTGCCGTCGAGCTCGAACGCCTCGACGGTCACGCCCTCGACGATCCGCGCCCCCGCCGCGCGCGCCTTGTCGGCGATCCCCTCGATCGCCGGCCGGTTCAGCGCGAAGCCGCCCGCGGTCTCGTGCAGGCA
Source organism: Patulibacter sp. (assembly GCA_023268575.1). GTDB lineage: Bacteria > Actinomycetota > Thermoleophilia > Solirubrobacterales > Solirubrobacteraceae > Patulibacter. The sequence continues at coordinate 8,349 of JALRCL010000798.1, read as the reverse complement.
GACGCTCAGCCCCGGGGCGCGCCAGTCCGCGTAGAGCCCGCGCATGTGGTCGCGGACCGCCTCCTCGCCGAGGATGAGCTGCGACGGGTAGCCGATCCGCTCCTGGCGCTCGAAGACGGCGGTGAGGTCGGACTCCTGGTTCTCGGGTCCGAGGGCCAGGTAGCCGGAGCCCTGGTAGTGGAACGCGGCCGGGTCGGACTCCCAGATCTCCACGCACGCGGCCATGAGCTCGGCCATCGCGGGCTGGAAGTAGTTGTTGCGCACCACCCCGCAGGCGATGCCCGACGCGCCGGCGGCGACGCCGGTCTTGTCGACGACGGTCACGTCGACGCCCGCCTGCGCGAGGTGCCAGGCGGTCGACAGGCCGTGGACGCCCGCGCCGACGACGAGCACGGTGGTGGACGGGGGCAGGGCGGTGGACATCGAGCTCCTCGAGCGGGACGGGTCCGCGCACACGCTACAACCGCCAACTCGTGTTGGCAATATGGCCTGACCGCGAATATCGTTCGGCTCCCGCAGCCCGGGCGGCCCGTACGCTCGGTGCTCCCACCGCGACCCTGGAGCGCTCCGATGTTCCCGCCGATCCTCAACGACCTGCGCGCCGCGCGGCAGCAGTCCACCGCGTCCTGGTTCGAGGGCACCGTCCACGAGCTCGAGATCTACGACCCGGGCGAGGGCGGGGCCGGCAGCATGATGTGGGCGGTCTGGTTCGAGGCCGGGTCGCGCGCCCTGCCGCACGTCCACCACTTCGATCAGACCCTCCACGTCGTCGAAGGCGAGGGCATCCTCGCCACCGCGGAGGAGCGCCGGCCGCTGCGCCTGGGGGACTGGGTCACGATCCCCGCCGGGGTCTGGCACTGGCACGGCGCCACGACGGAGTCCGGGCTCTGTCACGTCACGATCCAGCCCAAGGGCACCTCGGACTGGGACGTCGACCGCAAGGACTACGACGAGGGCTACCGCGCCTGACGCGCACGTCGGGACCACGGGCCGGAGCGCGGTCGGGGACGCGGCGGGCGGGCGGCGGGCGGTGGGCGGGCGGTGGGCGGTGGGCGGCGACGCGAACCTCCTCCGCGAGGACGCCGCCGCCCGGCGGAGGAGGTTCCGTGCGCCCCGCGAAGGGAACCTCCTTCGCGCGAGCTGGGGCCGGGCGCCGAGGAGGTTCGGGACGCTCCGCGGCCGGAACCTCCCTCCGCGGGCCGCCGACCGCCGCGCGGCTTGGGGCGAGCGACCCATGAGCGCGGTCGCGAACCATCGCCGCGGCGTCAGCAGGCGCCGCGACGGCCCGAGGGCCTGCGACCGATCAGGCGGTCTCGAGCGATCACGCGGTCTCCGACCGGCCACCTGGCCCCCGACCGATCACGCGGTCTCGGACCGACCACCCGGCCCCCGACGGATCACGCGGCCCCGGACCGACCACCCGACCTCCGACCGATCACGCGGCCCCCAACCGACCACCCGACCCCCGACCGACCACCCGGCCCCCGACGGATCACGCGGCCTCGGGCCGATCAGGCGGTCTCCGACCGACCACCCGACCCCCGACCGACCACGCGGCCTCGGACCGACCACCCGGCCCCCAACGGATCACGCGGCCTCCGACCGACACCCGACCTCCGATCGACCACCCGGCCTCGGGCCGATCAGGCGGTCTCCGACCGACCACCCGACCCCCGACCGACCTCGCGGCCTCGGACCGACCACCTGACCCCCGACCGACCTCGCGGCCTCGGACCGATCACGCGGTCTCCGACCGACCACCCGACCCCCAACCGCCCACGCGGCCTCGGACCGACCACGCGGCCTCCGACCGTCAGGCGGTCTCGGCGCGCACGAGCCACGCGTGCTCGGGCGGCCACCCGAGCGCGCACGCCTCGCCGACGTGCCGGGTGCGCCCGCCACGGAGGTGCCGGCTGGGCAGCGAGACGGTGATCGCACCGCCACCGGCCACCCGGACCTCGAGGAACGTCTGCGGACCGAGGAACGCGATGTCGGCGATCTCGCCCTCGATCGCGCCCGGCGCGTCGTCGTCGACGAAGCCGAGGACCTCGGGCCGGACGATCGTGGCGACCGCGTCGCCGACCGCGAGGCCGTCGACCCCCGCGATCCCCTCGTGGACGTGCCCGTGGAGCTCGGCGTCGTAGCGGCCGTCGGGGCGCACCGCGCAGACCGTGCCGGTGATCTGGTTCGAGATCCCGACGAAGTCCGCCACGAACGCGGTCGTCGGGCGGACGTAGATCTCCGACGGCGGGGCGACCTGCTCGATCCGGCCGCCGCGCATGACGGCGACCCGATCGGACATGAAGAACGCCTCCTCCTGGTCGTGCGTCACGTAGACGAACGTGATGCCGACCTCCTGCTGGATCTCCTTCAGCAGGAGCTGCATCCGCTTGCGGAGCTTCAGGTCCAGCGCGCCGAGCGGCTCGTCGAGCAGGAGCAGCCGCGGGCGCAGCACGAGCGCGCGGGCCAGGGCGACCCGCTGCTGCTGCCCGCCGCTGAGCTGGTCGGGCTTCGCGTCGCCGCGGTGCCCGAGGTCGACGAGCTCGAGCATCTCCTGCACGCGCTGGCGGATCTCCGGCTTCGCGACGCGCCGCTCGCGCAGGCCGAAGGCGACGTTGTCGAAGACGGAGAGGTGCGGGAACAGGGCGTAGCTCTGGAAGACGGTGTTCACCTCGCGCTTGTGCGCGGGCACCGACGTGATCGGAGCGCCCTCGAGCTCGATCGAGCCCGACGAGGGCTCCTCGAGGCCGGCGATCATCCGCAGCGTCGTCGTCTTGCCGCAGCCGCTGGGTCCGAGCAGCGAGAAGAACTCGCCCTGGGCGATGTCGAGGTCGATGCCGTCGACGGCCACGAAGTCGCCGTACTCCCGGCAGAGGCTCGAGAGGCGCAGCGACGGCGTCGCCGCGCTCCCGGTGCTCCCCGCCGGGGCGTCGAGGGTGGTGCTCTCGGAGGTCACTCGTCGTCCTTGCGGGTCGGGTCGATCAGCATCCGGCTGCCGCCGGCGGGTCGGAGGTACGTGATCAGCGCGGCGATCACGACGAGCGCGAGCATCACGAGCATGATCAGGACGCCGAGGGCGTTGACCTCCGGCGTGACGCTGCGCCGGATGAGGCTCACGATGAGCACCGGCAGCGTCTCGGTCTGGGTGCCGCCGAGGAAGCGCGACATCACGACGTTGTCGAACGAGAACGTGAAGACGAGCAGCCCCGCCACGGCGATGCCCGGCAGCAGCTGCACGAGCGTCACCCGGCGGAACACCCGCAGCGGCGGGGCCCCGAGGTCGGCGGCGGCCTCCTCGCGGGTCTTGTCGAGGCTGCCGAGCCGCGCCTGGAGGATGAGCGTCGCGTAGGCCGAGTAGACGACGACGTGCCCGGCGACGACCGGCCAGAAGCCCAGCCGCACGTCGAGCGCCCGCAGGAGGATGAACAGCGCGAACGCCATCACGACCTCGGGCAGGATCAGCCGGACGTAGGTCGCGCCGTCCATGAACCGCCGGCCGCGCACCGAGGCGCCGCGCATCCACAGCACGGTCGAGAGCGCCACGACGAGCGAGATCGCCGTCGCGACGACCGCGACCCTGATGCTCGTCCACGCGTCGTCCCAGACGCGCTCGTTGTCGAAGAGCGCCGAGTACCACTCCGTCGTGAACCCGCCCCAGCCGACGAGCGTGCGGTCGCCGTTGAACGAGTTGACGACGACCAGGACGATCGGCGCGTAGAGGAACAGCAGCACGATCCCCAGCACGACCGTGCTGAAGCGCGGGACGCGGAGGCGCATCAGAACGCCCCCGTCCCGCGCATGGCCCGCGAGCGGGCCGAGACGAGGATGACCGTGAGGATCACCATGAGCGTCACCGCCAGGGCCGAGCCGAACGGGTAGTCGCCGACGTCCACGAACTGGCTCGAGATGACGTTGCCCAGGAGCAGCGTCTTCTCGCCGCCGAGGATCGCGGGGACGACGAACTCGCCCGCGGCGGGGATCGCCACGAGCAGGCACCCGGCGACGATGCCGGGCCGGGCGAGCGGGAGCGCGACCCGGAAGAAGAAGCGGACCGGCGTGGCGCCGAGGTCCGAGGCCGCCGCGCCGAGGTTGCGATCCGCCCGCGTGAACGCGATGAACAGCGGCAGGATCATGAGCGGCAGGTACGTGTAGATCATCCCGATCAGCACGCCCGGCGACGTGTAGAGCAGCTGGATGGGACCGTGCACGAGCCCGATCGCGTTGAGGAGGTCCGCCAGCGGCCCGTTGTCGCCGATGAGGTTCACGATCGAGTACGTCCGGACGACGAAGCTCGTCCAGAACGGCACCATCACCGCGATGAGCAGCACGATCTGCGTGCGGCCCTCCATGCGGCTGATGGCGTAGGCGACCGGCAGGCCGAGCAGCAGGCAGCCGACGGTCGAGCCGAGCGCGATGAGCAGCGAGCGCGTCAGCGCGTCGAAGTACAGCCCGTCGAAGACGCGGCCGAAGCTCTCCAGCGACCAGCCGAACGTCACGCTGACGTTGACGTAGTCCGGGGTGCCGAACGCGTAGAGCGTCAGCAGCGCCAGCGGCGCCGCGACGAGGAGGAGCAGCAGGACGGCGCCCGGGGCCACCAGCACGGTCCGCCCGGAGGGACGGAGCCGCGCCGGCCACGCCGGGCGCCGCGGGGATCGGGTCGGGGACGCCACGCCGAAGGCTCAGGAGGCGAGGAACTCCTGCCAGTAGCGATCCCGGCGCTTGGCGCCCTCGGGATCGCCCCACTTCGGGATGTCGAGCGCCGCGACCGCCTCCTCGTTGTAGGCCAGGGCGGTGTTGTTCTTGATCCGCGGCTCGATGTACGGGTTGGCGGCCTCCATGAAGTACGCCGTGCCGGTCGTGTTGACGAAGTCGGCGTAGACGCGGGGCTCGAGGGCGTAGTTCATGAACGCGTAGACGGCGTCCATGTTCTTCGTCCCGACGATCGGCGCCCAGCCGTCCATGTAGGCGCGGGTACCCTCCTTCGGCTCGACCCAGACGATGTCCTTGTTCTCCTTCTGGGCGTTGGCGACCTCGTAGTCGTAGGTCACCGCGAAGGCGGCGCTGCCGTCGATGAGCGGCTTGGCCGAGTCCGTCTCCAGGAGCGCGCGGACGTGCGGCTTGATCTCCTTGAGCGACGCGAGCGCGCGCTTCAGGTCGCCGTCGGCCGTCGAGGTGCCGTCGAGGTTGTGGAGCTTCAGCGCGGCACCGAAGAGGGCGGTGTCGCCGTTGAGCATCACGATCTTCTTGTCGTACTTCGGCGCGAGCTCCCAGAGGTCGGCCCAGGACTCGGGCTTCTCCTTCACGAGGTCCGAGCGGTAGCCGTAGGCGACGCGCCCGTAGTCCATCGGGATGCCCCACGGGAACGCCGTCTTGGCGAGCTGCGGCATGTGCTTCAGGTTCGGGACCCGCTCGGGGTCGAACTCCGCCAGGGCCTTCGCCTCGGTCAGCTGACCGCCCGGCAGGGTGCCCATGAGCGCGAGGTCCCACTGGCCCTGGTCCTGCTTGATCTGCGTGATCGTCGACGGGGAGTCGAGCGTGATGCCGTAGACCTGCTTGACGTCGGTGCCGGGGTACTTCTTCTTGAAGCCGGCGACCTGGCTCTTCCCGATCCAGCCCTCGTAGTTGACCATCGTGATCGTGCCGGTGACGGCGCCGGCGGTCGTGGCGGTCGACGTCGAGCCGCCCTCGTCGCTGTCGGAGCCGCACGCGGCGAGCACGCCGGGCATCGCGGCGAGCGCCGCGAAGGCGGAGCCGCGTCGCAGCAGCTGTCGCCGCGAGAGTGACGACCCGAAGGCGTCGGGATGATCGATCTGGCGCATGTGGTGGTCCTCTGTGACTGGTCGGAGTGGCCCGGTTCGAACCCTGCTGGTGGTGCTCCGCCTGGACCGGGGCACCGACAGCACCAGTTCTAGACGCGGGTCCCCGCACGCGCATCTGCCGCGTGTACGCCCTCGCCGTGGGTAAGTTGTACAGATAGCCAACCCTGATTGGCAATATGGCCGTGAATAGTCCTTCCCCGATGTCCCACACCGACGAGCCGACGATCCTCTTCGTCGACGACGCGTTCCCCGCCGAGCCCTTCGCCGAGGCGCTCGCCGGCCGGGCACGCGTCCGGGTCGATCCGGCCCGCGGCCCGTGGCCGGCCGACCCGTCCGTCGTGGCGGTGGTCACCGGCGCCCGTCCCGTCCGGGCCGGGGACGTGGCCGCGCTGCCGGGGCTCGAGCTCGTGCTCACCTGCAGCATCGGCACCGACCACCTCGAGGTCGCCGCCCTCGCCGCGCGCGGGCTCGCCGTCTGCCACACCCCGACGTACTGCACCGAGGAGGTCGCCGACCACGCGCTCGCCGGCGTGCTCGCGCTGTGGCGCGGGCTCCCCGGGCTCGCCGACGACGTGCGGGAGGGCGGCTGGCACTGGGGCGCGACCGGGATGCTCCGGCGCTTCGACCACTCGTGCCTCGGGGTCGTCGGGCTGGGCCGGATCGGCCGGTCCCTGGCCCGCAAGGCGGTGGCGCTCGGCGTCGAGGTCCTCGCCGTCGACCCCGCGCTGCCCGCGGAGCTCGTGCCCGACGGCGTCGCGATGGTCGGGCTCGACGAGCTCCTCGCCCGGGCCGACGCGGTGTCGCTGCACGCCCCGCCGACGCCCGGCGACGCACCGCTCCTCGACGCGGCGGCGATCGCCGCGATGAAGGACCGGGCCGTCCTGGTGAACACCGCGCGCGCCGGGCTCGTCGACCTCGACGCGCTGTCCGACGCCCTCGCGACCGGCCGCCTGGCCGGCGCGCTGTTCGACGTCTGGGAGCAGGAGCCGCCCTCGTCCGAGGACCCGCGCTGGCGCCAGCCGGGGATGGTCCTCACCCCCCACGCGGGGTGGGCGTCGGCCGCCGCCGACGTCGCCTACCGCGAGGAGGGGATCGCCGTGCTGCGCGCCCTCCTCGACGGCGAGCCGCTGCCGACCCGCGTCGCGTAGGCCGCGCGGCGGCCCGGCCCCGCGAGCCGGGCCGGGGCTCATCGCCGCGACGTCCGCCCCAGGTCGATCACGAGCCGGTCCTCGTCGACGAGGACCGGGATCGTCTCGGCGACGTAGGGCCCCGGCGTGCGTCCGCCGGTCCCGGCCGCCGCGCGGGCGACCGTCGACGCGTCGGCCTCCTCCCCCTCGCCGGCCGACTCGACCTCGACCGCGTAGGCCTTCACCCGGGTCCGCTGCGGGTCGAACCACGACTGCCCGGTGCGGATGTCGAACTCCCACCCGTGCCACGGGCAGCGCGCGAACTCGCCCGCCCGGTCGAACTCGTACTCGCCGGGCGCCGAGGCCCGCAGCGCCCCGAACCGGCGGCCGGCGCAGAGCGGGCCGCCCTGGTGGGGGCAGCGGTTGCGCAGGCCGAAGAACTCGTCGCCGATCCGGTAGATGCCGATCGAGCGGCCCGCGACCTCGACGATCTTGCACCCGTCCTCGGGCACCTCGTCGACGGTCCCCACGACGTGCCGGGTCATCGCGCCGCGTCGAACCGGTAGCAGGACAGGGCGTTGCCGGCCATGATCGCCTGGCGGAGCGTCGGATCCATCCGCGCGGGCAGCGCGAGGTCCGGGGCGTCGAAGTCCCAGTGCGGGTAGTCCGTGGCGAACATCAGGCGGTCGTTCATCCCCATCTGGAGCAGCAGCTCGTCGAAGTCCGCGCGCGTCGGCGGCTCGTCCATCGGCTGGGTCGTGAGCCAGAGGTGCTCACGGACGATCTCCGACGGCGGGCGGCGCACGTGGGGCAGGTCGCGGCGGTGCAGCCGCCACGCGCGGTCCATCCGCCAGAGCAGCCCCGGCAGCCACGCGAACCCGCCCTCGATCATCACGACCTGGAGCTCGGGGTAGCGGTCGAACACGCCCTCGAAGACGAGGCTCGTGATCTGGTCCTGGAAGGCCGTGGCCATCCCGACCGTGTCCTCGATGTAGTACGACGGGAACCCGACGCCGGTGATCGGCCCGCGCCCCCAGCCGCCGAAGTGGACGCCCACCGGCAGGCCGTGCTCGACGGCGGCCTCGTAGATCTTCCAGTACTTCCGGCGGCCCATCGGCTCGGCGGTGCGGATGAGCATCAGGACCTGCACGAAGCGCGGGTCGTCGCCGTAGCGGTGGATCTCCTGCGCCGCGAGATCGCCGTCCTCGTGCGGGATGATCACCGACGCGCGCAGGCGCGGCTCGAGCTCGAGCCAGTCGGCGATCTGCCAGCGGTTGGCGGAGTGATTTTTGGAATACATGTAGCAACTTTGCACCATAGTTTAATTAGCAAATACATCGGAAGTGAATCTGAAGTAGAAATTAGCGCAGTTGTCACGACGGAACCGAAGCAGCAACCAGAAC
>JALRCL010000755.1 GCA_023268575.1 Patulibacter sp. | reverse complement strand
GACCGGTCGCGGCCGATCGTGTGCCCATCGAGCCGGACCGGGCGCTCATGTTCACCGTGACACGGGACCGCAGCGGCTCGCGAGGCACGGAGCCGCGTGACCGCGGGATCGACCCAACGGGTCAGATCGCTCCGGTCCGGTCTCGAGCTCGCTGAACGTCGAGGCTGTCCCCCGCGCCACGACCGGCGTCCGTCGGCGACGTCGCAACGCCCGAGACCAGTCCCCGGGGCTCCGACGCCGCGTCCTTGGGAACTCGATCACGAGCCGCCGACCGGACAACTGGAGGTGCAGGCGATCGACGGCCACCAGGCGCGGTGCGGCCCGTACGTCGGCGGGATCACGAGGCGGCCCTGCTGTCCGAGGACGAGCCTGGCATCGACTAGCACCCTGGCCCTATAGTCGCGCCGCGGAGCGTCCCCGCAGTGCCCCGATCGGCGGGGTCAACACCGGCGCTCCTCGAGACCTGGACTGGTGCTCGAGCGAGGCGGACGGACAGGAACGGCGTGGCGAGAACGAGCGAGACGGCGCCCGTCGTGGTGGTGCAGGCGGGCAGGGACGGCACCCCGTACTACGAGGCGAAGTGGCGGCACAAGGGCCTCGCCTCGGCCGCGCGTGGCTCGACCCCGACGGCGAAGGCGGCTGGCGCAAGCGCCGCGGCCGGACGACCGAGGGCTGGATCGACGAGCGGACCGCCCGCGTCGCGGCGGCCGAGGCGATCAAGACGGCCGCCGGCGAGGCCGCGAAGGCCGCGGCGGCGGCGCACGCGAAGCTCATCACGGTCCGCCGGCTCGCGTTCGAGTGGCTGGACTGGCTCGAGCAAGTCCGGGTGCGGCACCCGTCGACGCTGCGGGACCACTGGCACCTCCTCCGTGAGCCCGGCGATGCCCACAAGCGGGAGACCGGGACGACCTCGGGCCGGATCATGGCGGCGTTCGGCGACACCGTCGCCGAGGAACTGACCCCGAAGGCGGCAAGCGCCTGGCTCCGGCAGCTCGACGACGAAGGCCTGTCGCCCCGGAACGTCAACAAGCACCGTCAGACGATGCGGGCGATCTTCGCCTACGGCCAGCGCCCCGACACGCACGCGATGCCGCTGAACCCGTTCGCGGCGACGGACAAGCGCCGCGAGGCCCCGCGAGCGACGTTCGACTTCTACGAGGCAACGGAGGTCGAAGCACTGGCGCGCGCGTGCGAGGCCGGGGCGCACCGCACGGTGCGGGGGAGGGCCAACCCCGACCACCGCGGCCCGGCGACGCCGGCCCCGCTGTCGCGCGCCCAGAAGGAAGCACAGGCGGCCGAGCGGGTGGCGCGCGCCGCCGAGGACCGCCAGGACGCCGACCTCTTCCGCGTCCTCTTCTACTCCGGGGTGCGCCTCGGCGAGGTCCTGGCCCTCCGTTGGGACGACGTCCCGTTCCTGGTCGACATGTTGGGCGCCTCGCTCCACGTCCGCCGCGCCGTCTCGGCCGGTGTCGAGAAAGAGCCGAAGGGCCGCAAGGCCCGCCGAGTCCCGCTCCCGCGCACCGCCGCCGAGGCCCTGGCCCGCGTTGGCGCCCGAGGCGACTTCACGACCCCGGACGACTACGTCTTCTGCAACCGCTTCGACCGGCGCCTGGACGGCGAGGCCTCCGATCGCGCTACAACCGAGCCGTCCAGGCGGCCGGCCTGCGTCACGTCAAGCTCCACGGCCTCCGCCACGCCGCCGGCTCCGTCCTCGCCCGCTCGATGCCGCTGGTCACCGTCCGCGACGTCCTCGGCCACTACGACATCCAGACGACGAACCGCTACCTGCACTCGAAGATCGATGCGGCGGCGGTGGAGGCGGTGAATGCGGCGTTCGGGAAGCCGGTTGTTGAAGTGGGGCAGGGGGAGTCGACAACGAACGAACTTCGGCAATGCTTGGCCCGCGTAGCCCAGGCATCGTCGATCTGGGCCATTCGGCCGCGGCTGGTCGATAGAGGACGTTGTCGCGTCCCCTGGCTCGTCGGTGACAGTCGCTAACCGCCAAGTCCACGATCAGCCTCTTAAGGACCCCTGGAAAGGGGGCACACTGTCTCGCGGCGATTCACGGTGCAGACGGAGCTGCGTCGGCTGGGGCGATAGTTTCATGCCATGGATGGGATCGAAGCAGCGGCGTGGGCCGAAAGACTGAAGGGCACGACGGCTCGGGCGGAACTGGTCCTCTTCACGGGCGCCGGGTTCAGCATGCACACCCCGACCCTCTCCGGCGCGACTGTTCCCAGCGCCGAAGAACTTCGGCAACACCTGTGGCCCCTGGCTTTCGACGAGGACCTCGACAACGAATCGACCCTCCAAGAGGTGTTCGAGGTAGCGAGTCGCGAACAGCCCGAAGACACCGCGGGCCTACTGCGTCGGCTGTTGACGATCGACCCCAATGGGCTTTCGCCCTGGCAGATTCGGTGGTTGAACCACCCGTGGTTCCGCGCCTATACGTTGAACATAGACGATATAGAGATCGCGGCAGGGTCGAGCAGCGCGGTAGAACGAGCGTTCGATACGTCTTCGGCGCTCCGGGAGCCCCATCAGTCGGTGGACGACGGTGCGCTGCAGTGGATTCACCTGAACGGCGACCTTGCCGACGGGTTGAATGTCACGTTCACGGAACAGCAGTTCGGAGCTCGGGGCGCCCGAGAGGACCCGCTCTTCAGTCAGCTCGTCAGCGACATGAATAGCCGAACGGTCGTATTCGTTGGTAGCTCACTACGCGAGGCTCAGCTCTGGCGGCACGTCGAACTTCGGAGGCTCAACGAAACAACGCCGGCAGCTGGGCAACCGACCTCGTTCCTAGTCACGCCGGAACTCTCCGTCGCGCGGAAATCGATGCTCTCAGCGATGAACATCGAGTGGATTCCGGCTAGGGCCGACGAGTTTGCCGACGACGTGCTGTCGCGGCTTGAAGACGAGGCGGCCTCGGGGCGCCGCGTCTTGGCGCGGCAGCGAGCTGCGTCCCTCGCCCCTCCGCTAACTCACCTCGCGTCACTGCTCAGTACGGCTGACACGACAGCCGAGTCGCTCTATCTAGAGGGGGCGGAGCCTACGTGGGCCGATATCACCGCCAGCCGATCGATCGCCCGAGACTTCGAAGCGGATTTCCCCGTAGAGAACACTCACGGGCAACTCCTCGTCACCAGCACCGCCGGCGAGGGAACGTCTACTACGCTGATGCGGTTTGCATCCCGACTCCACGCAGCTGGTCGCGAGACGCTTTGGTGTAACGCGAAGAGCTATCCGTCCGCGAGGAAGATTCGCGACCAGTTGCGCAGCAAACAGGACGACTACGCCGTAGTGATCGACGACGCCGACATGCTCGGCCCGCAGCTCGATCACATCCGAAGGGACGTTCAGCAGGACTCGCGCGCTCTGATCGTGATGGGCATGCGCTCGTCGCGGGTCGACAACGCGCTTTCTGACTGGGACGAACAAAGTCCGGACTGTTTTGAGATCAACGTCCCAAAGCTCCGAAATCGAGACATAGCAAAGTTGCTGGATCTCCTCGAACGGGAGTCACGCCTCGGCCTTCTAGGGGTACTCGAGCCGAGTGAGCGCAGTGACCGGCTTAAGTCTCACACTGGCCGGCTCCTCTTGGTGGCGATGTTGCTGGTGACCCAGGGCAAAGACCTGAGGATGAAAGCGGAGAACGAGTACGCGCAGTTGGCCCAGCCGCAGCGTGGCATCTACGGCGTTATCACACTGGCCTCCGAATACCGGTATCCAATCGCTCAGGACGAGGTACTCCAGGCGGCGGACGCCATGAGTGCGGTCGGGACTGTCGCATTCGAACGGCTTGTGAACCGCAATCTTGTATCGCCAAGCGGAGCGGGGTTTGGGAGTCGGCATCGAGCGATCGCCGAACTCGTGATACGCCGCATGCGAGAGGACGGAACTCTCGCTCAGACGCACCAGCGTCTTCTTGAAGCCCTCGCCTCGCGGCAATCTGCAGAAGATCTGCGAGATACAGATCGACGGAAGCGGTCTCCGCGATACGCAGCCACGCAAGCCCTCATGAACCACCGTGCGCTAGACGGTTACCGCATTGAAGAAGCGCGAGCAATCTACAGAGCAGCAGAACCTTTCCTGAAGGCTGACTACCACTTCTGGCTACAGAGGGGGAGCTTCGAAGTGCGCCGCGGGACGGACTCGAATGCTGAGCGCTACCTGAGCAGGGCCCGCAGCGAAGCGGCGGGGGATGACTTCCGCGTGGAGGTGGAGTGGTGCTACATGTTGCTGCGCCGCGCCCAAGCTAAGCCGAAGGCCCCGGAATCTGCCATCGCCGCGGACGAGGCTTATGCGTCGCTCCGAGCACTGATTGACGAGCACGGTGAGGGAAACGGTTATCCGTACCACGTACTGCTTAGCCAGTACCCGAAGTGGCTGTCCGATTCAGGTCTCACGCTCGCCGATAAGCGCGAGCGGTTTGAACAACTTCGAACTCTGGGCGACCGCGCTGTTCAGTATCACGGCGATGATGCGGGCATGAAGGAACAGCGGCGCAAACTCGAACACAGATACCTGAGCCTGTCAGTGCCAAACCGCGGGCGTACCAGCAAGCGGCGAGCTCCGCGATAGGTACCGACTACCGAACGCGCGAGAACTGTTAGCACCGTCGCGCGAAACCGCCGAGAGTTCGACGGAATCTTCCGTGTCCGAGTCCTCTACGACAGAGGCGGTTCGGACCTCGAGTGCGGGTCACCGCGTCCTGTTCACCGGAGAAGTCGGACGGCGACCGGGAGGTCGAGGTCGGCCCAGACTCGGTCGGCGGTCAGGACCTGGGGTGGGGTGCTGCGAACGGCCAGTGCCAGACAACACCGGTCGCCGAGGGAGAGCGACCGTCCGCCGTCGATTGCGCGCATGGCGCCGGCGAGCTCGGCGTCTTCTTCGGTGACCGGCTCGATCGTGACTCCCGCGGCGGCCAGGAGTTCGCGGACGCGCGCGACGTCCACGTCGACGTCGACGTCGATCAGCTTGCCCACCACCTCGGCGAGGTTCGCCGCGCCGAGCGTCGCCGACTGCAGCGCCTCGGCGACCACCTCGGCCCCGGGCTCGTCGTGGACGAGCGCGAGAACCGCAGAGGCGTCGAGGACGGTCATTCCGACGCGGCGGCCTGGCGGCGCTCTGCGAGCAGCTCATCGACCAGCGACCGAGACTTCGGGACGCCCGAGGCGAACCCTCGGAGCTCGGACGCGGCGTCCTTCTGCGATTCGATCACGAGCCGGCGACCGGACAACTGGAGGTGCAGGCGGTCGCCGGCCGCCAAGCCCAGCTCGGCTCGCACGTCGGCGGGGATCACGAGACGGCCCTGTTGCCCGAGTACGAGGGTGGCATCCATGTCGACAGTGTGGCACGAGCTCAGGCGTCGTGCCACTGCTGCTTTGGGGGCGGAGCGGGCCGGCACCTGCCGTAGAGATCGTTCCGGGCCGGGAACGTCGGCAGGGGACCGAGCTCGGTTGCGACGCCCTTCGCCGGACGCCGCGCTCGCACTCCAGGACACGAGGAATATGGGCTCCAGTGATCAGTGATCACTAGCGCCCACTGGTCACTCGGAGGTCGTTCGGGCGGTGATCACTCGTGAGCACCGTCTCTGCCCAACGCCGATTGAACTCCGCGGACACGCGGGCCGACGTCGGGTGCCGATAGTCATTCCCGCCACGGCCCGGCGACGCCTGCCAGCCGAGGCCGGGAGTGCCGCTTTCGGGCCCAGCGGGCCGCGCTCTCGACGCACGACGCTCTCATCCACTGCCGGTCGCGTCGGATTGCAAGCCGTACTTGGTCTCCACCGACTCGAGGCTGGCTGGGCAAGCCAGTACAGCGACCGAGCGCGAGCCGTCGACGCCTCACGGCGCCGGAAACGTAGAGGTAGGAAAGAGCTCGGGATGGCGACCCGTCGGGCGGGTTCAGACGTGATCGTCGTCCACGTCGATCTCCTAGGCGGAGATCACCGAGGCCACCTCCCCGCGG
>JALRCL010000694.1 GCA_023268575.1 Patulibacter sp. | reverse complement strand
GAAGCCCTGGTTGATGTCCTCGATGCCGTAGCGCGTCGTGACGAGCTCGTCGAGCTTGAGCTTCCCGGCCTTGTACTGGGCCAGGAGGCTCGGGATGTCGGCGATCGGGTTGCAGTTGCCGAACATGACGCCCTTGAGGCTGCGGGACATCGTCTGCAGCTCCTGCGGGTGGATCGGGATGATCTCCGTGTCCGGGCCGAGGGCCACGAGCACGCAGGAGCCGGACTTCGCGACGGTGCGGAAGGCCTCGGCGATGACGTCGCCCATCGCGCGGTCGACCGTGATGATCGTCGCGTCGGTGCCCTGCCAGTCCGTGCGCTCGTGGATGTACGGGAGCGCCTCCTCGATCGTGGCGAAGGTCGCGGTGGCGCCGAACTCGGCGGCGCGCTCGCGCTTGGACGCCACGGGGTCGACCACGACGACGTGCGTGGCGCCGGCCTGGGCCGCCCCCTGCACCGCGTTGACGCCGACGCCGCCCATGCCGACGACGAGGACGACGTCCCCGGGCTTCACCTCGGCGACGTTCGTCGCGGCGCCGAAGCCGGTCGCCACCCCGCAGGAGACGAGGCAGGCGACGTCGAGCGGGATGTCGTCGTCGATCTTGATCGCCTGCTGCTCGGAGCAGACGATGTGGTCGGAGAACGTCCCGAGCCGGCAGAGCGCCCCGAGCCCCTCGCCGTCGAGCGAGAAGCGGTACGTGCCGTCCATCGACTTGCCCTGCTCCATCAGGTAGCCGTTCTTGCAGAGGTTCGAGCGGCCCGTCGCGCACCACTTGCAGGTCCCGCACGCCGGGATGAACGACGTGCAGACGTGGTCGCCGACCTGCACGCGCGTGACCTTCGACCCGACCCGCTTGACGATGCCGGCGCCCTCGTGACCGCCGACGAACGGCAGCTCCACCTGCAGGTCGCCGTCCGTGAGGTGCGCGTCGGAGTGGCAGAGCCCCGAGGCGTGGACCTCGATGAGGACCTCGTGGTCGTTGGGCTCCCCGAGCTCCAGGTCGACGACCTCCCACTCCTGGCCGACGGCCTTGATGATGGCTCCACGGGTCTTCATGCGGTTCCCTTCGGGGTCGAGGTGGCGTCGGCGGCCGTCGCGGCGCGCGCGGCCTCCCGGGCGTCGTTCTGCAGCCGGCGGTCGTTGCGCTGGCGCAGGATCTTCGAGAGGACGACGGCGATGATCAGTGCCGCGCCGTAGAAGAGCTGCTGGACGTAGTTCTGCGCGCCGAGCAGCTGCAGGCCGGTCGTGCCGGTCACGATGAAGTACAGGGCGATGAAGGTGCCCCAGGGGTTGAAGCGGCCGATCTTCAACGTCGTCGAGCCGAGGAAGCAGGCGGCGAACGCCGGCAGCAGGAACGAGGCGCTGGAGTTCGGGTCGGCCGAGCCGGTCGTGCCCGCCAGGACGACGCCCGCGAGCGCCGCGATCGTGCCGGACGCGACGAGCGCGAGGAAGCGGGCGCGGCCGACGGCGATGCCGTTCAGCCGGGCCATGTCCTTGCTCTGGCCGACGAACAGCAGTCGCTGGCCGGCCGGGGTGAAGTCGAAGACGTACCAGAGGATCCCGCAGAGGATCACGGCGTACCAGAAGTTCACCGGGATGCTGAGGACCGTGTTCGTCAGCACCGCGTCGGTGAGGCCGATGTCGATGCCGGAGATCGTGGCGGAGTCGGAGATCCAGAAGAGCACGCCCTGCAGCAGCGTCGACATGCCGAGCGTGACGATGAACGGATCGATGTCGAAGCGGACGACGATCGTGCCGTTGATCGCGCCGATCAACGAGCCGGCGAGGATCGCCACGAGGCAGGCGGGGACGATCCCCCACCCGTGGTTGACGTTCAGCAGGGCGACGATCATCGCCGAGATGCCGAGCGTCGCCGCGACGGAGAGGTCGTAGTCCCCCACCCGCAGCGGGATGAGCAGGCCGAGCGCCAGGATCAGCAGCACGGTCTGCGACCCGAGCATGCTCGAGATGTTCCCCTCGGTGAGGAACCGGTCGGTCGTCAGCGAGAAGACGACGATGACGATCGCCCAGACGCCGAGCAGCGCGAAGCGCTCCGGCTCCTTGCGGGACTTGAGCTTCACCGGCTCGGGCGCGGCGGGACCGTCCGACGGCCCGGCCGCCGTCACCGGCCGCGTCTTGGTGCTGGTCATGCTGCGGCTCCTGCGTAGATGGCGGTGGTGAGGGCGTCCTTGGTGATCGCGTCGCCGGCGATCTCGTCGACGACGCGGCCGTCGGCGAAGATCAGGACGCGATCGGCGAGCTGGACGAGCTGCTCGTAGTCCGAGGTCGCGCAGAGGACGGACGCGCCTCCGGCGACGGCCTCGCGGACGAGGCGGAAGATCTCGCGGCGGGCCCCGACGTCGACGCCCTGGGTCGGCTCGGCGAGGAGCATCACGGTCGGCTTCGTGTCCAGCCACTTGCCCAGGAGGGCCTTCTGCTGGTTGCCGCCGGAGAGGCTCGAGAAGAGCGCCGACGGGTCGGCCGGCTTGACGTGCAGCCGGACGCAGGTGTCCTGGGCCTGCTGCTCGAGCGCCTTCCAGCGCAGGCGGCCGCCCCGGAACGCGCTGCGCAGGAACGGCAGCGACATGTTCTCGAGCACCGAGAGGCGCGGAGCGCTGCCGAGGGCCTTGCGGTCGGCCGGCAGCAGGACCACGTCGTGGCGCAGCATCCGAGCCGGGGTCGGCGCGGCGATCTCCTGGCCCCCGACGACGACCGTGCCGCCGTGCAGCGGTCGCACGCCGTAGACGAGGTCGGTGAGCTCCTCGATCCCCGACCCCGCCAGGCCCGTGACGCCGACGACCTCGCCGGGGTGCAGGTCGAGGTCCAGGCCACGGACGCGCTCGCCGGACAGGCCGCGCGTGGACAGCGCGACCTGCGATCCGCGCTCCGTGCCGTCCTCGGGGCGGGTCACCGCACCGATCTGAACGCCGAGGATGAGCTCGACGAGCTCGTCGCGGCCGAGGCCCTCGACCTCGCGGGTGCCGACGTTCAGACCGTCGCGCAGGACGGTGACGCGGTCGCAGATCTCGAGCACCTCGTCGAGGTCGTGCGACACGAGGATCACGGCGTCGCCGGCCTGGCGCAGGCGGTCGACGAGCCGGAAGAGGATGGCGACGTCCGCGCTCGGCAGGAAGACCGTCGGCTCGTCGAGGATCAGCAGCTGGGGCCGGCGCTCGCCGCCCGACGCGTGCAGCTCCTGCGACGCGACGGCGCGGACGATCGCGACCATCGCCCGTTGGACGGGGGTCAGCTGGTCGACGCGGGCGTCCGGGTCGACGGCGACCTCGAACCGCGCGAGCAGGTCGGCGGCACGCCGGCGCTCCGCCTCCCACGGGATCCGACGCATCGTGCCGCTGGCGCCGACGTGGTCGAGCGCCAGGTGCTCCAGCACCGTGGCGGCGTCGGAGAGCCCGAGGTCCTGATGGACGAAGGACAGGCCCCGGGTCCGCAGGCCGTCGGCGCCGAAGGGCATCGGCACCTCCTGCCCGTGGACCGCGACCCGGCCCTCGTCGGCGTCGTGCACGCCGGCGAGGGTCTTGATCAGCGTGGACTTGCCGCAGCCGTTGGCCCCGAGCAGCCCGTGAACCTCGCCGGCGCGCACCGTCAGGTCGACGCCCCCGAGAGCCGGCACGCCGGCGAAGCGCTTGACGAGGCCGGAGATCGCGAGGACCTCCGCACCGGCGGCGCTGCTCGCGCCGCCGGACTGCGCCTGGCGAGGCTCGCTCACTTCAGGCCCCAGAGGGTGTCGTAGCCGGCGTCGACGTCGCCGAAGCCCTTGCCCGAGACGGGCGGGGTGCCGGCCTCGTCGACGTTCTCCGGGGTGAAGACGCGGATCGGCGCGGCGGGCTTGTCGAGCGGCTGCTTGTTCAGCATCAGGCGGAACGCCTGGTCCATCGTCAGCAGGCCGATGAGGGTCGGGCTCTCGCCGACGTTCATCTTCAGGTTGCTGCCGCCCTTCTGCATCAGGGCGTTGATCGACGGGGTGCCGTTGAACGAGTAGACGTTCACCGTCCGGCCGCGGGCCGCCTGGCGGATCGCCGGGTCGGTGTACTGGGCCATCGAGTCGTAGATCGGCAGGATCGTGTTGATCTCGCCGTCCCGGTTGAGCTCGGACTGGACCTGCGGCTGGATCTTCGTGGCCCAGTCGGCGACCGGGACGTTCGTGACCGTCAGCGAGCAGGAGGAGCCGCAGTGCTTGGCGAGCTCGTCCTTCATCGCGGCGACCATGCCCTTGGACGGGCGGGTCTCGTCGGCGGAGATCGCGAGCGCCTTGACGGGCTTGCCGTCCTGGTCGGCGATCGCCTTGTCGACCATCAGACGGGCGGCGTTGTAGAACTCGCCCGCCGCGACCGCGTCGACGCCCTGCGGCGTCGGCGAGGTCGTGTCCTCCTCGTGGGCGGCGATGATCTTGATGCCGGCCTTCTTGGCCTGGCGGATCTGCGGCTGGAGCGTGTCCGGCAGCGGGCCGTTGAGGATGATGACCGACGCCTTGGCGTTGATCGCGTCCGAGAAGCCCTGCTGGAAGTCGGAGACCTTGCCCTGCGACGGGTAGGTCACGTACTTCACGCCGGCCTTCTTCGCGGCGGCCGCCATCGCGGCCTCGCCGTCCTTGTAGAAGGGGATCGAGGTCGTGATCGGGATCGAGTAGACCGTCTTGCCCTTGAGCGACGAGACGTCGATCGGCTCGGCGTCGGACTCGAACTTCGGGACGACGCTGAACTTCGCGATCTGGTCCTTCGCGTACTGGACGTTCGCCGCCGAGACGTCCGAGCCGCCCGTCGAGCCGCTGCCCGACGAGTCGTCGTCGCTGGAGCCGCAGCCGGTCAGCCCGGCCACGCCCAGCACGGCCACGCAGCCGAAGGTCGTCAGTTTGCGCATCGTTGCTCCCCGTGGTGGTTGTCGTGCTCGTCAGCGGTCCCGCAACGCGGGGTCGGTGACGAGGTCGTCGTGGATCCGCTCGATCGAGCGGCGTTGGAAGTCCTCGATGAGGTCGTCCGGGTATCCCGGGCTCGACCCGATCGGCGCGTGGATCAGGTCCTCGAACCGGATCCGCTCGGCGCACTCGTCGCGGGAGTCGCCGCGCGCGATGGCGTCGGCCACGCGACCGACGACCTCGCGGCCGAGGTCGCGGTAGCGCGCCAGGAGCTCGCGGCCCCCGGGCTCGCCGTGTCCGGGCACCAGGTGCTCGAAGTCGATCGCCTCG
>JALRCL010000619.1 GCA_023268575.1 Patulibacter sp. | reverse complement strand
AAGTCGTTCAGGTGCTCGATGCCCCCGGAGTCGCGCAGCGACACGAGGAACTCGCGACCGAGCGCCGCCGTCGGTCCGAGCCTGCGCCCCAGCTCGTCGATCTGGTCCACGACCGGCTGGAGGACCGGGATCGCAGCTCGGCCGGTCGCAGAAGGACGGCGCAGCGCCCGCAAAGCCCGCACCCCGGGCTCGGCGAACGACGGGATCACGACGTTCGCGCGTCGCAGGACCGGCATCGAGCGGCGCAGTGCCCGCGCCGTCGGCGTCAGTGCGGTGGAAGCCGTGTCGAGGTCCCGCAGGGACCCGTCGACCTGCTGCAGCAGCGGCGGCAGGGAACGGATCGTCGCGGCGATCTCGCTACGTCGCGCGTCGGTCGTGCGCGTGAGGGTCGCGGCCTCGCGGACGAACGCGCGGAGGTCGTCGCGACGACCGTCCAGGCGCGCCAGCACCTGGTCGGTGTCGCGCGTGGCGTCGGCGATCCTCGTCCGCTGCTGCCGCACGACCTCCAGCGCGTCCTGCGCCTGCCCGAGCGCCGGGTTGGCCCGACGGAGGAGCGCGTTGAGATCCTCGCCGCGGCCGCTCGTCGCCAGTCCGAGCTCGTTGACGAGCACCCGGATGCGCTGCGAGACCGGCAACGAGAAGGTGTCGACGACCTGCTGGAGCGTGACGGACACGGCCGTGCGCGAGAGCGGCAGCTCGGGATCGCCGTCGCCACGCGCGGCGAGCGGCGCGCGGCCCGGCGTGCCCGGGTCGCACTCGACGTAGTACTCGCTGACGAGACCCTCGGGGAGGATCCGGCAGCGTGCGTCGTCGCGCAGGGGCGCGAAGCGCCGCTCGATGTCGAGCGTCAAGCGCGCCTTGTTGTCCGCGGTCAGCGCGACCCGCTCGACGGTGCCGACCTTCGTGCCGGCGATCTTCACGAGCTGGCCGGGGACCATGCCGCGCGCGGTGTCGAACACCGCGGTGAACCGGTACGCCCGGTCGCCGCCACCGCCCGTCGCGAGGGCGACGGCCGCCAGCGCCAGCGCGACGACGAGCACGACGGCGAGCAGGCGTCGTCCGATCATCGATCGCCCTTCTTCGCGCGCTCGAGATCCGCCAGGCCCGTCGGGTCCGGCTTCAGCGAGCGTCGGTCACCGACGCAGTCGCTGGCCGTGCGGCAGATCGCCGTCGGCGAGTTCACGAGCCCGGACATGCTCTGCGTCGGATCGCAGATGCCCGCCTTCGGGTACCACGGGTTCGAGCCGTCGGGCGCCGGCGGGGCGTTCGACCCGGGGCAGCGTCGGCGCTGGTCGATCTGCGTGTTGAGGACGCCGGGGAGGATGCCGCTGACCGACGTGAGCGCCGGGACGATCTGGGAGAGCACGCCGCCGATCGCCGTCTGCGGGCTCTGCATGAACTCGACCTTGAAGTAGTGCCCGTAGCGGTTGTACGGGCCCGACGAGATCCCGAGCAGGCCGTTGACGACGCCGAGGACGATGTCGGAGCTGTAGAAGCGGAGACCCTCGAGGATCGGCATCGCGCCCTCCAGCGCCCGCTGCGTGGACGAGAGCGCGTCGACGGTCGGTCGGCGCAGCGGCGGCAACCCGTCGAGGGCCGTGCGCAGCGGCGGGATCAGGGCGTTGAGCCGCGCGAGCGCAGGGTCGCCGCCGTCGAGCGCCGGCGGGATGGCCCGCAGCGCCCGTCGGAAGGCGGGCTGCGACGGCGCGACGGCGCGGAGCGTCGGCCGCAGCTCCTGCACCGTGTCCGCGGTCGCCGTGAGCGTTCCGCCGGCCTGGCGCAGCACCGCGGGGGTTCGCTGCAGGACCCGCGCCATCGCGTCGCCCTGGTCGGCGATCGCCCGCATCGTGACGGCGGTGCGCTCGGTGGCGTCGGCCAGGGGGTCGCGCCGATCGCGCAGCGCGTCGGTGACGCGCGCGCCCGCGCGGATCATGCCCTCGACCTCCTCGCGTCCGGACGCGAGGTCGCGCAGCAGCCCGCCGACGCGTGCGAGCGACGGATCGAGCTCGCCGAGCATCCGGTTGAAGTCCGGTGCTCCGGACCCCGCGTAGACGTCGCGGCTGTTGCCGATGAGTCGCTGGAGACGAAGCCGCGTCGGCGGGTCGACGGCGTTCAGGACCTGGTCCAGGTCGACGATCCCGAAGGTGTCCTCGCTGCCGATCGTCGCGCCGTCGGGCAGGGATGGCGCGGACGACGGCGCGGGGCTCAGCTGGACGTAGCGGTTCGTGATCGTCGCCTGACCGACGGCGCGGATCGAGGCCTTCGTCCCGCGGTGCAGCGGCTTGAAGCGGTCGTCGGTGATCGCGAGCTCCAGCGACGCGTTGCCGTCGGGCGCGAGGTCGACCCGGCGGATCCGGCCGATCTGGACGCCGGCGACCTCCACCCGGCCGCCGGCGACGACGAGCCCCGCGTTCTCGAACTCGGCGTGGACGACGTAGGCGTCGTCGCGGGTCAGCCAGAGCGCCGCGGCGGCGACCGTGGCAAGCACGCCGACGACCGCCAGGAGGTGTGGCAGGCGGAAGGAGGAGGGGACGACGCGGGAGCGAGACACCTCAGCCGCCGATCGGGAGGCGCGGAGCGGGCGGGCCCACGTGGACCTGGGGGGCGGCGGTGGAGGGCACGGCCGTCATCCGCCGATCGGGAGTCGCGGAGTTCCTCCCCAGAAGATCTGGGAGCCGGCGATGCCGATGAAGTGGACCCCGATGAGGTTCACGATCATCGCCCGCGCGGTGGCGGTACCGACCTCCACGGGGCCGCCGCGGACGCG
>JALRCL010000579.1 GCA_023268575.1 Patulibacter sp. | reverse complement strand
CGTCGAGGATCCGCTGCATCTCCTCCTCGCCGAGCGGGCGGACCTCGCTGTCCCACTCGTCGCGGACGTAGAGCGCCATGCCCGCGAGGTGCTTCATGTAGTTCGCGGGCTCGGTGAAGAGGTTCCCGCCGTCCATCATCCTCGTCGCCATCGGCACGTCGGGGTCGAAGACCATCGCCTGAGTGATCGCGTGGGGCAGGTCCTCGGCGACGTCGTGCCAGTGGTAGATCGCGTCGCGCAGGAAGTGGTCGCGCACGACCATGAAGCGACCGTCGGGCAGCGGGTACGGCCCGGAGTCGTTCAGGCCGGAGCGGTTGTCGAAGTGCAGCAGGAAGCCCATGAGCTCCGTGCTGGCGCTGAAGCGCTGGTAGAAGCGGCGGCGGTCCGGGTCGTCGAGCTCGACGAGCTCCTCGCGGAAGCGGCCCAGCAGGTCGTCGGCCAGCAGCGGCGCGCGGTAGTCGCGCATCGTCGTGAACATCGGCCCGCCGTCCCAGAGGCCGGCGTAGAGGCGGCGCATGAACTGCAGGACGTCCTTGACGTCCCGGGTGCGCTCGTCGGGCTTCGCGACGCCGAGGTTCAGCAGCACCCCGCGGCCGAACATCGGCGTGAAGCCGCTGCACCAGACGTGGAGCATGTTGATCTTCGTCCCGACCTCGCGGCGGGCGGTGCGGCCGAGGTCCACGACGCCGTCCGCGCCGATCTCCTCGGTGATCCGGCGGAAGAACCCGGCGTAGCGCTGCCACTGCTGCACGCAGCCGAACGCCTCGTACTCCTGGCGCGGGATGAGCCCGGACTCGCCCTCGGTCGCCCGGGCGGCGAGGTAGTCCCACAGGTTCCAGCCCATGTAGTCCTGGAGGTCGTTGACCTCGCGGGCGGTGAGGTCGCGGCCGAGGCTCTCCGGCGCGAGCTCCAGGACACCGGAGCCCAGGCGCGTGCGCATCTGCGCGTCGCCCTCGCCGCCGTGCGGCACCTCGCCGCGGTAGTGCTCCAGCAGGACGGCGACCTGCTCCATCTTCGCCGCCATCGCCTGCTCCTCGTCGGTCGGCGCGGGGCGCTCGCCGAGGGAGGGGGCGCCGGGCTCGACGTAGACGCGGCCCTCGCGCTCGCGGACGTCGAGGCGGACGATCGCGCCGTCGGCGGGGATCACCTCGCCGCGGTCCGAGCGCACGCCGTCCTCGAAGTGGACGGACATGACGCACGGGATGCCGTACTCGCGGGAGAGGATGCCGAGGTGGCTCTCCGGGGCGCCCTGGAGCGTGATGACGCCCTTGACGCCGGCGGTCAGCGCCGGCGTGAGGAACGTCGTCGTGCCGCCGCGCGCCACGACGATCGTCTCGCCCGCGCGGCCACCGGCCACGAAGTCGATGACCGCCTGCGGCGTGTCCAGCCAGACGACCGGGCCCTCGACCGGCTGGTCGTCCTCGTAGACGGCCTTGCCGGTCCCGACCAGGCGGTACTCCTCGATGACGCTCATCCCGCGCTCCTTCCTCCGGTGGCTTGCTCCCGGGGGGCCGGCGCGCGCTGGCGTCCTGCTCCTCCCGCGGGCCCGCGCTCGACGGAGCCCGGACCCCGGCCTGGTCCTCGCCAGGCCCAGGCCGATCGTCTGCGCGGCGGGGGCGCGGAGCAACCGCCCTGGGCGACAGCCCCGTCCGCGCGGACTGTCCCCTGGGGAGTGCGGCCCGTCACACGGGCGCTGCGAGCATCGGCCCCATGATCACGCCGGGTGACGAGCTGCCCCTGCACCAGACGGCCGAGCCGATCGCCTTCAGCGGGACGGACCGGAACTTCTACGACCGGTCGTGGTTCGGCGGCTTCACCGACGACGCGTCGCTCGTCTTCGAGCTGAGCTTCGGCGTCTACCCGCACCTGAACGTCACCGACGCCCACCTCTCCGTCCTGCGCGACGGGGTCCAGGAATGCGTGCACGCCTCGGCGCACCTCGGGATGGACCGCCTCGCGATGCGGGTGGGGCCGATCCGGATCGAGGTCGTCGAGCACCTCCGCGTCCTGCGGCTGCACGTCGACCCGGCGGAGACGGGCATCGGCGCCGCGCTCGAGTTCGCCGCGGTCGCCCCGCCGCACCAGGAGCCGCGGTTCACCTGGCGGCGCGGCCCGCGCACCGCGATGGACTACACGCGCTTCTGCCAGAGCGGCCGCTGGAGCGGCACGATCACGATCGACGGCGAGACGCTCGACGTCGGGGGCGCCAGGGCGGCGCGCGACCGCTCGTGGGGCGTGCGACCGATCGGCGCCCACGACCGCCAGCCGCACGTGCCGGCCCTGGACCCGCAGCTCTTCTGGCTCTGGTCCACGACGCAGCTCGACGACCGCAGCGTCTTCTTCCACGACCAGGCCGAGGCGGACGGCACGCCGATCAACCGCCGGATGGTCGTCGTGCGTCACGACCCCGGCGGCGGCGCCGTCGAGCTGCCCCGGGCCCGCGAGGAGGTGACCTTCGCCCCCGGCACGCGCTGGCCGAGCGGGATGACGGTCGTCGGTCACGACGAGCACGACGCGCGCCACGAGCTGACCTTCGTCCCGCGGCACCGCTTCGCGATGGCGGGCCTCGGCTACGGCCACCGCGAGTGGGGCTTCGGCCGCGACCAGGGGCCGCTGCGCGTGGCCCGCGAGCGGATCCTGCCCGCCGAGCAGGCCCCGGACGCGGTGCAATCGCTGCACCAGCACACCCTGTGCGACGTCACCTATCGGCACGACGACGGCGTCCACCGCGGCACCGGGATCCTCGAGACGCTCGTGATCGGCGCCTCCCACGCGCACGGGTTCGTCGACGTGAGCGGCCCGGCGCAGGCGCCCGTCGCCGCACCGGCCTGAGCGCGGTGGCCGGCGACCGGCCGCGCGCGGTGCATCGTGCCGCGCCCCGGTCCCGCGCGGCGGTTCGACCGCCGGCGGACGGCCGTCAGGCGGTCGGCGTGGCCACCGCCGCGGCGGCCTCGGTCGCGATCCGCGCGCCGATCAGGCCGCCGTCGACCCGGACGTCGACGCCGTTGATCCAGCGCGCGGCCGGCGAGAGGAGGAACGCCACGACCCCCGCGACGTCCTCCGCCGTGGCGTGCCGGCCGACGAGCTGCGCGGAGGCGGCCATCCGGTCGGCGCCCATCGTGGCGGTGAAGTCCGCGAGGATCGGCGTCTCGGTCGGCCCCGGGCTGACGGAGACGACGCGCGGACCGCGCCCGAGCCGCTCGGCGCAGGCGCGCAGCGTCAGCGCGACGAGCGCCTGCTTCGTGAAGTCGTAGGTCGCCGTGCCGTCGAGTCCCTGCTCGGCGACCCAGGCGACG
>JALRCL010000511.1 GCA_023268575.1 Patulibacter sp. | reverse complement strand
GGTCGCCTTCGGGTTGCCGCTCAGGAAGGGATCGACGAGCACCGTGGTGCCGTCGGCCTCCAGCAGGACGGCGGACTGGCCGAGGAACGTCAGCGTGGTCATGGCTCGGGGGTCTCCTCACCGGGGTCGGGGGTCTGGCGGGCCTGCGCCTCGAGCTCGCGGTGCAGCTCGAAGCCGACGGTCACGCCGACGAGCATCGCCAGGCGCGACTCGTCGGCGAGCAGCTGCTGGAGGCGCCCCACCCGGGCCTGCAGGTCCGGCTCGGCGGCCGCCTGCGAGACCTGCTGCTCGTGGCCCTGGCTGAACCAGCCGCCGTCGTGCAGCGCCTCGTCGATGATCCGTTGCAGCCCGGGCGCCGCGTGGGTGACGACCTGCTCGGCGCGGCGCAGCCGCTCGGGGTCGCTGATCGCCTGGACGGCGGCGTCGACCTGCTGCGCGGTGTACGGGGCGTCGGGCACTGCGGCCAGCATACGAACCCGCTCCCCCGGGCGCGCGGGCAGGCCCCCGGCTCAGGTCCTCAGCGCCGCGCGGCGGAGAGGGCGAGGCCGAGCAGCGCGCCGAGCGGGATGCCGAGCGCCGCCGCCACCGGAGCGCCCGCCGCGGAGACCGCGCAGGTCACGAGCGTCAGGGCCAGGAGCGTCGCGGCGCCGAGCAGGTCGCCGTCGATCGACTCGTTGCGCTGGCGGGCCCGGAGCTCGGCGACGATCCACGCCATCGCCAGCGCGGTCGCGGCGCCGCCGGCGCCCGCGTAGAAGTCGGTGCCACCGGCCTCCGCGGCCAGCGCGAGGCCGCCGACCCCGGCGACGAGGAACGTCAGCAGCACGACGGCGCTGCCGAGCAGCCCGGCGCGCCGCTCCCAGAGCCAGCCGAAGACGCCGAAGGTCGTGAGCACGCCGATCCCGTGCCAGACGCCGGAGTACGAGAGCGCCGCCGTGGCGTACGTCCACGGCTCCGCCCCCCCGGGGCCCGCGAAGAGGAAGAGGTCGCCGACGGAGACGGCGCGCGCGGCGGGGATGCCGACGAGCGACAGGAGGACGATGACGATCGTCACCCACGCCCGGCGGTCGGCCGACGACGCTCGCCCGCCGCGCGACCGCGAGGGCCGCGGTGCCTTCGGGGCGCGCGGCGCCTTGACCTTGCGCCGTCGCTTCAGCGGGACGACGACGTCGTCGTCGAGCTGGCGGTCCGGCTCGACCGTCGGCGCGCGCAGCAGGGCCTCGAGGTCGCCGTCGCGCCGCTCCAGACGAGGCGCCCGGCGACGCAGCCGCGCACCGCAGTACGGGCACTCGGTGACGAACGTCGACACCTGCTGCCCGCAGCTGCGGCACGCGGTGAAGAGCTCGGCAGCGCCCGGCATCACACCGATTGTAGGCGGCCCGGCCACCGGTGCGGTGCGGCTGTCGCCCCCGGTGTCGCCGCGGGCCCGGACGGACCGCGGCGGCGGGCGGCGAGCGGGGCGCGCGCTCGGCGCGCCGCCGCTCGGTCGCGGACCCGATCAGGCGATCGTGATCTGCGGATCCAGGTACACGTCCTGGATCGCGTTCAGCAGCGCGACGCCCTCGGCGAGGGGGCGCTGGAAGGCCTTGCGGCCGGAGATGAGGCCGGCGCCGCCGGCCCGCTTGTTGATGACCGCCGTCTTGACGGCCTCGGCCAGGTCGCTCTCGCCCGAGGAGGCGCCGCCGGAGTTGATGAGCGGCGAGCGGCCCATGTAGCAGTTGGCCAGCTGGTAGCGGGTGAGGTCGATCGGGTGATCGCTCGTCAGCTGCTCGTAGACGAGCTTGTGCGTCTTGCCGACCTTGATCGCGTTGAAGCCGCCGTTCAGCTCGGGCAGCTTCTGCTTGATGATGTCGGCCTCGATCGTCACGCCGAGGTGGTTCGCCTGGCCGGTGAGGTCGGCGGCCGTGTGGTAGTCGACGCCGTCGACCTTGAAGGCCGGGTTGCGCAGGTAGCACCAGAGGATCGTCGCCAGGCCGAGGCGATGGGCCTCCTCGAACGCGCGGGCGATCTCGACGATCTGGCGGTTGGACTCCGGCGAGCCGAAGTAGATCGTCGCGCCGACGGCGGCGGCGCCGAGCTCGGCGGCGCGCTGGACGGACGAGAAGGAGATCTGGTCGTACGTCTCGGGCAGCGAGAGGAACTCGTTGTGGTTGAGCTTCACCACGAACGGGATCTTGTGCGCGTACTTGCGCGAGACGGCGCCGAGGACGCCGAGGGTCGAGGCGACGGCGTTCGTGCCGCCCTCGATCGCGAGCTCGACGATGTTCGCCGGGTCGAAGTACGCCGGGTTCGGCGCGAACGACGCGGCGCCCGAGTGCTCGATGCCCTGGTCGACCGGGAGGATCGAGACGTAGCCGGTGCCACCGAGGCGCCCGTGGTCGAAGATCCGCTGGAGGTTCACGAGGACCTGCGGCGAGCGGTCGGTCTGCGCGTAGACGCGGTCGACGAAGTCCGGGCCCGGCAGATGCAGCTGCGACGCGTCGATGGTCGTCGAGCGGTGACCGAGCAGGGAGTCGGCCTCGTCGCCGAGCAGCTCGGTGACCCGATCGATGGACGAAGCGGTCTGGACAGCCATGCGGGCTCCTTCGGGATGCGGACGCGAACTCGGGGACCGGAATGCCCGGCCGGAGGGGGCCGGATGGTATCCGATGCCCCGCGAGCGGGAGCGCGCACGGTGGCCGAGGCGGCCGGGCGCCCGCCACCGCCGCCGAGCGTCCCCCTGCCGCGACGACGGCGGCGCGCCCCGTGCCGAGTCGCCCGCGGTCCTGCGCCGGAGCGGCGCCGGGCGGCCGGCCCCGTCCGCTCCGGCGCTACGACCACCCGGTGCGCCTCCCCGCCGCGGCCGCCCCGCCCCTGCCCGCGCTGCTGCTCGCCGCGACCGTCGGCGGCTGGCTCGCCGCTCCGGGCCCTCCGCGGGCCGCCGCGCCCGGCGGCTCGGCCTCCGGCGGCTCCGCCGCGGCACTCGCCGCCCTCGCGCGCCCGGGCGCGCGTGCCCGCGTGACCGCCGTCCTCGACGGCGACACGGTGCGGGTGCGCGCGGCCGGGACCGAGGCGACGGTGCGGTACCTCGGCGCCGACGCACCCGAGTCCGTCCACCCCCGCGAGCCCGTCGGGTGCTTCGGCCCCGCGGCGGCCCGGCGCAACCGCGCCTGGGTCCTCGGCCGGGTCGTCGTGCTGCGCTTCGATCGCGAGCGCGTGGACCGCTACGGCCGGCTGCTCGCGGCGGTCCGACCGGTCGGCTGGCGACGGACCACGAGCGAGCGGCTCGTCGCCGAAGGCGCCGCGCGGACGCTCGTCATCGCGCCCAACGGGGCCGACGCGCCCCGGCTGCGCGCGCTGGAGGACCGCGCCCGCGCGGCGCGGCGCGGGCTGTGGGGCGCCTGCCCGGATGCTCTACGCTCCCGCCGATGACGGGGCCCCGACGAGGCGCGCGTGGTTCCATGGACGAGCTCGAGCGGCGGCTCGCGCGGGAGACCGAGCTGGCCAAGCGCGAGCGCGAGCGGGCGCTGCGCGAGGCCCAGCGGCGAGCGGCCGAGCGCCAGTTCGACCACATCAAGCGCCGCCGTCTGCTGCGCTACCTCCTGCTGTTCTCGGTCCTCGTGGGCACCGCGGTGCTCGTGACCCTCGTCATGTTCCGCGTCCTGAGCATCGTCTTCGCGTAGCCGTCGGGGCTCCCCCGCGCGTGCCGCGTCGCGTGCGGCGCACCGCGCCGCAGCACGAGGGGACGCTAGATTGGCCTGCGTACCATGGCTCGCCGCTCGCTCCGCCCCCACCTGAACCAGATCCGCACGTGGGTGCGCCAGGGTCGCACCGACGCCTGGATCGCGCACCAGCTGGAGGTCACCGGTCAGCAGATCGCGTCCTTCAAGGCGGAGAACGACCTCACGGCCGCGTCGCCCGACGACCCGCTGGCCGTCGTGGCCCCCGAGGAGGTCGACCTCCGGGCCGAGGACGACGCGCAGATCGCCGCCGAGCTCGAGGCCGCCGAGGCCGAGCGCAAGGCCGAGGAGGAGCGCAAGGCCGCTGAGGAGGCCGAGAAGGCCGCCGCGCGTGCCGCTGCCGGCGAGGACGCCGAGGAGGACGACGAGGCCGAGGGCGACGACAAGCCCAAGCGCCGTCGTCGCGGTGGCCGCCGCCGTCGTCGCGGTGCGGGGGCCGGCGACCCCGTCACCCTCGAGGCGACCTTCGACCACGGCGACGAGGGCTACGGCCTGTGGCTGGATCCAGCCGTCGCCGACGCCGCGGTCTACGCCGAGCACTGGGCCGGTCACCGCCCGGTCGAGGTCGTCGTCGAGGCCGACCAGATCATCATCCGCCGCGCCGGCGAGGCCGCCGGCGACGACGAGGAGTAGGACCCGCGCGATCCGGCGGCGCGTGC
>JALRCL010000168.1 GCA_023268575.1 Patulibacter sp. | reverse complement strand
ATCGGAATCTCCCACTCGCCCGGGACCTGGCCGAGCGAGAGCGCCGCCCGGACCTCGCGGACCATGGTGTCGGTCATCGGGTGGTCGGCCTTGTTCACCACGATGATGTCCGGGATCTCCATGACGCCGGCCTTCAGCGCCTGGATCGAGTCGCCGCCGCCGGGGATGAGGATCAGCACGACGGTGTCGGCGTGGTCGATGACGTCGATCTCGGCCTGACCGACGCCGACCGTCTCGAGGAACACGTCGTCCTTGCCGGCGGCGTCCATCAGCAGCGCGGCCTGGAGCGTCGCCTCCGAGAGCCCGCCGAGGGCCCCGCGGTTGGCCATCGAGCGGATGAAGACGCCGGGGTCGAGGAAGTGGTCGGTCAGCCGGATCCGGTCGCCGAGCAGCGCCCCCTTCGTGAACGGCGAGCTCGGGTCGATCGAGAGGACGGCGACGTCGCGCTCCTGCGCCCGCCGGGCCTTCGTGAGCGCGCTGATGAGCGTCGACTTGCCCGCCCCGGGCGCGCCGGTGAGCCCGAGGACGGCGGCGCCGCCGGTGTGCGGGTAGACCTCGCGGACGAGGTCCCAGCCGCGGGGGTCGTCGTTCTCCACCAGCGTGATCGCCCGCGCGAGGGCGCGCTTGTCGCCCTGCAGCAGCCGCTCGGCGAGGCTCGTCTCGGTCGCCATCGTCCTGGACCCTACGCCATCGCGCCGAGATAGGAGGACGTCCGACTATCTGTGCCAGGTCGGTCTCCACCGCCGGGGACGAGCGCCGGCCGCGACGCCGACCGGATACCGTCGCCGCCGTGCGCCGCCAGGAGAAGGCCGACCGGATCGGCGAGGTGCTCGACGAGCTCTATCCCGACCCGCCGATCCCGCTGGACCACCGCGATCCGTACACGCTGCTCGTCGCGGTCGCGCTGTCCGCGCAGGCGACCGACAAGAAGGTCAACGAGATCACGCCGCGACTCTTCGCCGTCGCCGACACGCCGGAGCGGATGGCGGCCCTCGACCCGACCGAGATCCTCGAGCTCATCCGGGAGATCGGCCTCGCGCCGACGAAGGCGCGGAACCTCTGGACCGCCGCCCACCAGATCGTCGCCGACGGCGGCGAGGTCCGGCCCGACTGGGCGTTCCTGGAGTCGCTCGCCGGGGTCGGGCACAAGACCGCGAGCGTCGTGATGGCGCAGGCCTTCGGCGTCCCGGCCTTCCCGGTCGACACCCACATCCTGCGCCTCGCCGGCCGCTGGGGCCTCTCCGACGGCGCGTCGGTCGAGCGCACCGAGCGCGACCTGAAGGCGGTGTTCCCGCGCGAGCGCTGGAACGACCGCCACCTGCAGATCATCTTCTTCGGTCGCGAGCACTGCCCGGCCCGGGGCCACGACCTCGCGGCCTGCCCGATCTGCTCCTTCGCGGCGACGAAGAAGCGGATCGCCGCCGAGGCCCGCCCGCGCCGGCGCGCCGTCGGACCGACGCGCTGACCTCGTCCCCCTGATCGGCCGCGGCCGGGGCGCGCGCGACGGCGGTCCTCGCCGCCCCGGGCAGCAGCCGGGGCCGCCGCCGATCTAGGCTCCGGCCCGTGACGTCCGAGCCGGTGCCCGCGGTCGACCTCCCCCACGACGGGACGACGGTCGACGACGCGCGGCCGCCGGCCGTCGACGTGCGCCGTCCGCCGGCGCCACCGCAGGGGACGATCGCGTTCCTGCGCTTCGCCCGCCGCCACGGCATGCTCCGCTGGCGCTACGCCCGGATCGGTCTGCGGGTCCTGCGGCTGAAGCTCCGCTTCGGGCGGCGGCTGCAGATCGACGGCCCGGCGTTCGTCGGGCGGCGCGTGACGTTCGAGATCGGCCCCGAGGCGACCGTCCGCCTCGGTCGCTGGTCCTGGATCGGCGACGGTACGAAGGTCCGCTGCCACGAGGGCGAGGTCGCCATCGGCGCGAAGTCCGTGCTCGGCCAGGAGTGCACGATCAGCTGCTACGAGCGCGTCGAGATCGGCCGCGAGTGCGTCATCGCCGACCGCTCGATGTTCATCGACTTCGACCACTCGGTGGCCTGGGTCGACACCCCGATCCGCGAGCAGGGGATCTACACGCGGCCGGTCCGCGTGGGACACAACGTCTGGATCGGGTACGGCGGCTGCGTCCTGCGCGGCGTGACGGTCGGCGACAACAGCGTGCTCGGGACCTACGGGGTCGCGACGCGGGACCTGCCGGAGAACAGCGTCGCCGGCGGCGTCCCGGCGAAGGTCATCCGCCTGCGCGACGCGCCGGAGCGGATGCGCTGGGCCGACTGACGAGCGCCTGCGCGCCAGGAGAGCGCCGAGCAGCCAGCGGAGAAGAAGTTCGGGTAGCCTAACGATCCGCTCCGGGGGTCCGCCCCGGGGCGCACCGTCACGGAGCCCCCGATGCCGCACCCACGCCGCTCAGCCCGTCCCCTGCGCACCGCCGCCCTCGCCTGCGCCTGCCTCGGCGCGCTCGCCGTCGCCGGC
>JALRCL010000475.1 GCA_023268575.1 Patulibacter sp. | reverse complement strand
ATCCGCTCGATCGCCTCGCCGACCTCGGCCGTCGCCCCGTTCGTGAACTGCGCCAGCCGCACGACCCCGATCCGTTGGCCGTCCTCGCGGAAGATCCGCGAGTCGACGATCGGGACCTGGACCGGCGCCCGCTTCGAGGTGATCTTCAGCGTCCGGGTCCGCCCGCCGGTCTCGCGCCGGACCTCGAGGGCGACGCTCGTCCCCGCCGGCCCGCGCACGTGGTCGGACGCGGCCTCGGTCTTCAGGCCCTTCAGCGAGCGGCCGCCGGCCGCGGTGATGACGTCCCCGGCCCGGATCCCGGCCGCCTTCGCCGGCGAGCCGTCGTAGACGCGGCTGACGCGCAGGCCGAGGGGATCCTCGCCGACGAGCACGCCGATGCCGTCGAAGCGGTTGTCCTGCTGCTGCTGGAACCGGGCGTAGTCCTTCGGGTTGAGGTACGCCGAGAAGCGGTCGTCGAGCTTCTCGACCATGCCGCCGATGGCGTCGTCGACGAGCGCGGCCTCGCCCGGATCGCGGTAGTAGAGGTCGCGGATGACGCCGAGCGCCTCGTTGATCGCCCCGCCGCTCTCGCGGTCGATGACGCGGTCCCGGATCGGCCCTGGCAGCGACTCCGGATCCCGGGCGCCGACGTAGGCGCCGGCGGTGAAGATCCCCAGGACGACGGCGAACAGGACGAGGGCGGCCGCGGCCGCCCGCAGCGCGCGGATCGGGAAGGACACCGCGACGACCTTCGCGCCCTGCGCGGCGGCGTGCTCGGCGACCGCCGGCGGGATCGCCGCGTCCCCCTCGGCGAGCTCGTCCTCGCCGACGTTCACGACGAAGAGCACCGGCTTGGCGGTCAGCGGGACGAGGTTGCGCACGACCTCGGGGTGGTCCTCCGGCGCGGGCACCGTCCGCGCGGGGCGGCCGGCGTCCAGGGCGGGGACGAGCTCCTCGAGCCACGCGAGCTCCGCCTTCGCCTCGGCGTCGCCGCCGCGGGCGGCGCGCACGACGCGGTCCTTGCGCCGCTCGGCCTGGTCGAGGTCGGAGAGCACGAGCTCCGTCTCGATGGTCTCGATGTCCCGGAGCGGGTCGACCGAGCCCTCGCTGTGGACGATGTTCTCGTCGGTGTGCGCGCGGACGAGGTGGACGATCGCGTCCGTCTCGCGGATGTTCGCGAGGAACGCGTTGCCGAGGCCCTCGCCCTTGTGGGCGCCCGCGACGAGGCCTGCGATGTCGTGGAAGTCGATGTGGTCGTAGACCGTCTCCGACGCGCCGAGCATCGCGCTGATCCGCGCGAGGCGCTCGTCCTCGACGGGCGCGACGGCGATGTTCGGCTCGATCGTCGTGAACGGGTAGTTCGCCGCCTCGGCCCCGGCCTGCGTCAGCGCGTTGAAGAGCGACGACTTGCCGGCGCTCGGCATGCCGACGATCCCGATCTTCATGCTCATCGGACCGGGTCCTCCTGGGGGTCGGCCGGCCGGGGCGCGGCCGGCGCCGGGGCGCTCGGCTCCCCGGCCGTCGGGTGGTGGTGGGCGTCGTGGCGGTCCTCGGCCCAGCCGGCGATCCGTGCGGTCGTCCGCACGGCCTTCGCCGCGACGGTCCCGAGCGCGGCCCCGATGAGGATGTCGCTCGGGTAGTGGACGCCGAGGTGCACGCGCGAGGTCGCCATCGCGCCCGCGACGACGTAGAGCGGCGTGGCCGGCAGGACGGTCGAGTACGCGCTGGCGGCCGCGAACGACGACGCCGCGTGCGAGCTCGGGAAGCTCAGCTGCGTCGGGGTCGGGATCAGCGGCGGCAGGTCGCGCAGCTGCGGGCGCGGACGGCGCGCGATCTGCTTGATCGTCGTGTTCGCCACGTAGGCGACGGCCACCGAGCTCAGGCCGAGCGCCCACTGCTCGCGGCGACGCCGGTCGAGCGTCACGCCGGCCGCGCCGAGCGCGAGCCACAGCGCGCCGTGCTCGCCGGTGCGGGAGAACGCGACGATCGCGCGCGTCGAGCCGTCCGAGACGGCGGTCGAGCGGATGAGGCGCATGCCGGCGAGGTCGACCTTCGCCAGGGCCCGCCAGTGCGGACCCCGCAGCGCGCGGGCGAGGAGGCTGCGCCGCGCGTCGATCGCCTCGCGCCGCAGCGCGGGGTCCTCGAGCAGCGGGTGCGGCCGGCGCCGGCG
The DNA here is from genome assembly GCA_023268575.1 of Patulibacter sp. Lineage (GTDB taxonomy): Bacteria > Actinomycetota > Thermoleophilia > Solirubrobacterales > Solirubrobacteraceae > Patulibacter. The sequence continues at coordinate 1,185 of JALRCL010000475.1, read as the reverse complement.
GCCGCGTCCGGGCAGCAGCGACAGCGGTCCCGACGGGCGGGAGCGATGGCGGGAGGCACGACGCGACACGCCGTGCAGCGTAGGCCCTCGCGCCCGCCGCGCGCGCTCCGCCGGCCGCCGGCGCGCCGGGCGGGATCGACGTCTTGACGCGGTCCTGACGCGCGCTCGGGCACCATGTCGGTCGTGCAGCTCGCGCTCGTCGTCAATCCGCGGTCCGGTGCGGGCCGCAACGCCGACGAGATCGTCGCGCTCCTGGAGGGCGACGGACGGACCGTCGCGACCTTCGAGCTCGACGACGTCGACGCCGCCGCCGCATCCGGCCCCGACCGGCTCGTGATCGCCGGGGGCGACGGCTCGATCGGCTGCGCGTTCGAGGCCGCCGCCCGCCACCGGGTGCCGCTGGCGGTCCTCCCCGCGGGCACCGCGAACGACTTCGCCCGGGCGATGGGGATCCCGCCGTCGATCGAGCGCGCCGCGCCCACGGCCGTCGATCCCGACGCCGAGGAGCGCGAGGTCTGGGGCGGCCTGATCGACGGCCGGCCGTTCGTGAACGTCGCCTCGATCGGGCTCGGGGTCTACGCCGCCGAGCAGGCCGCGCCGATGAAGTCGGTGCTCGGGCCGGTCGCCTACGGGGTCGGCGCGGCGGTCGCGGCCTTCCGCGGCCGCTACGCGCGCGCCCGGGTCGTCGTGGACGGCGAGGAGGTCTTCGACGGCGACGCCTGGCAGGTGCTGATCGGCGCGTCCGGATCGTTCGGCGGCGTCGCCCAGCTGCCGCTCTCCGACCCCGACACGCCCGAGCTCGAGGCGTTCGTGCTGCCCTCCGGCCCGCGCGCGTCGCTGCTGCGCCGGGCGTGGGGGATGCGCCACGGCGGGTCGCGCGGCGGCGTCCAGGTCTCCCAGGGGCGCGAGATCGTCGTCGACCTCGACCCCGACCGGCAGTGGAACGTCGACGGCGAGGTGCTCGACCTCGGCGACGTCACCGTCCGGCCGCTGGGGCCGGTGCACGTGCTCGTCCCGCCCGGCGCCCAGGGGGACGCCCGATGAGCGACGGGCACGACGACATCGTTCCAGCGGCGTGGTTGGCGAACGCACGCAACCAACCGCGACGCAGCCGCGGCGAAGGCCTGGGAAGAGGGCGATGGGACGATTGCGGGCGAGGCCGCGCAAACGGGTAGGAACGGCCAC
>JALRCL010000410.1 GCA_023268575.1 Patulibacter sp. | reverse complement strand
GGATCTCGGCGAGCCGGCCGGCCCCGAGCCGGGACTGGATGAGGGCCGCGCGGTCCCGGAGGTCCAGCCGGTCCAGCGCTGGCCGGTCGGCCTCCATCCCCGCGTCGGCGATGAGCTCGTCGAGCAGGCCGACCCAGGACGGCAGCCCCGCCCCCATGCTCACGCCCGCGCCGACGAACGGGACCAGCCGCCCCGCTCGGGCGTGCGCGGCGAGCGCGACGACGCGCTCCTGCAGCTCCGGTCCGAGGAGCGCGGCGAACCGCGCGTCGCCGCCGGCGCTGCGCCGGGCCCGCTGGGCCGCCGCGTAGTGCTCGTGGTCGAAGCAGACGAGGGCGACGTCCGGGCCGGCGTCGTCACCGGCCAGGGCGGCCTGCAGCGCCTCGAGCTGCCCCGCGAGGACCGCGCCGCGGACCCCGTGACCGCCGCCGGCGCCGACCCCGACCGTCGGCAGGGCCACGAGCGGGCGCGGGCGCGGCAGCTCGAGCGCCGCGCTCGGCCCGGCGGCGCCGGCGGTCAGCGCGGTGAGCCGCTGCAGCGCCGTGCTCGCGGCGCGCGCGGCGGCGGGGACGTCGTGGTGCGGGACCGCGGTGTCGCAGGCGACGATCCCCGGACCCGCCGCGCTCGGCCGGCGCAGGACGGTCGCACCGTCGGCGGCGAGCTCGCGACGGGCGGGCTCGTCGAGCCGGCCGCCGTGGGCATCGCCCACGCCGCGACCGGTCGCGGCCATCGTCGCCACCCATCCGGGGGTGACGCTGCCGTCCCGGTCGGTCGGCAGCAGCCAGGCGTCGCAGTGCAGCGCGGTGAGGTCGCCGCGGGTGACGAAGAGGTGGCGGGGACCGACGGCCATCACCTCAGGGGATAGCAGGGACGGCCGGTCCGCCGGTGACGATCAGGACGCCGCCGGGCCCGCGTCGGGTCCGGCGGCGTCGGCGTCGACGGGCGCCTCGGGCCGGGCGCGCGGCGCGTCGTCGGGCACCGCCGAGCCGTCGTCGCCGGGCGTCTCGTGCGGGGCGGGCGGCCCGTCGGCCGGTGCCGTCCGGTCGTCGTCGGCGGACACCGGCGCCTCGACCGGGGTCTCGACGAGCGCGTCGGGGTCGAACGGCGGGCGCTCGGCGGGATCGTCGCCGTCGGTGGCCTCGCGCCCGCCACGCGCGTCGCCGGCGCGCAGCAGCCGGTCGCGCAGATCGGCGGTCTCCTCCGGCGTCGGGTCCCAGGCAGCCGGGTCGGGCCGGTCGGCGACGCCGTCGAGGCCGAAGAGCTTCAGGAACAACCCCGTGGTGCGGTAGAGCACGGCGCCGAACTGCGAGCGACCGGCCTCCTCGATCATGCCGCGCTCGACGAGCGTCGCGCACGCGGAGTCGGCCGCCACGCCGCGGATGCGGGTGATCTCGGGCCGGCTCACCGGCTGCAGGTACGCGACGATCGCCAGCGTCTCGGCCTGGGCGGGCGTCAGCGGCGGGGTGCGCGGTGCCGTGAGCAGCCGCCGCGCGGCGGGCTCGGTCTCCGGCGCCGTCGAGAGGAGGAAGCCGCCGCCGATCTCGCGCAGGAGCAGCCCGCGACGGCCGGGAGCGTAGGCGCGCCGAAGCTCCTCGAGCGCCGCGGCGAGCTCGTCGGCCCAGACGTCGCACGCCGCCGCGAGGTCGTCGACGGTGACCGGATCGGAGGAGAGGAAGAGCAGCGCCTCGATCTGCGAGGCCAGCCCGGACTGCTCGCCCGGCGGCGGCGCGGGGAACTCGCGCGGGGGCGGCTCGCTCGGCAGCGGCACCTCCGACGACGACCCGTCCGCGTCCGGGACGACGGGCGACGGGTTCGAGGCGGGTGACACGTCGACGGCGTCGGCCACCGGATCCGGTCGCTCGCCGGCGCGGTCCTGCTCCTGCTCGATGCTCATGCGACCTCGCGCGTCGCCGACCAGCGGGGAGCGCCGGCCGCGACGCCGGCGATGTGGATCTCGTCGAACGGCTCGGCCTGCGTCCAGTCCGCCTCGCCCTGCTTGTACATCTCCAGCAGCGCCCAGAGCGTCACCGCGACGGTCGTCCGGTCGGCGCCCGCGACCGCCTCGCTGAAGGTGAAGGTGCCGCGCCGCAGCAGCGAGCGCAGGTGGGCGAGGCGCTCGGGCAGCGTCACGCGCGCGACGGTCACGTGGTGCAGCGAGACCTTCGGCGGCAGCCGCAGGAGCCCGCCGAGCGCCTTGCCGAGGCGCCGCGGGTCGTGGACGGCGATCGCGTCGTCCTCGGTGAAGCGCCGCAGGTGCGCGGGCAGGGGGGCCTGGCGGTAGCGCTTGCCCTCCTCGGCCTGCTGCAGCTCGACGAGGTGCTCGGCGGCGGCCTTGTAGCGGCGGGCCTGGAGCATCCGCTCCAGCAGCTCCTCGGCGGCCTCCTCGGCCGGGACGTCGTCGAGCTCGTCGGCTTCCTCGCGCGGGAGCAGCAGCCGGGACTTCAGCTCCAGCAGCGCCGCGATGAGGACGAGGAACTCCGTCGCGACCTCGAGGTCGAGGTCGCCGCGCTGCTCGAGGTGGTCGAGGTACGCGAGCACGACCTCGGCGAGGTCGACCTCCAGCAGGTCGACCTCCTCCTTCAGCACGAGGGTCAGCAGCAGGTCGAAGGGCCCGCTGAAGACCTCCAGGTCGAGCTCGAGACCCGCGACGTAGGCGGTCGCGCGCACGCGGCGAGGGTAGCGAGCGCCGCGGTCGGCGCGACCGCCGCCCCGCCCCGTCCCTGGCCACGAGGCGCGGCGGTGCGGCGGACCCCGTGCGCCCACGATCCGCCCGCCGGGGCGGCGACGAGGAGCGCGGGACCCGAGCGGGACCACCCGTTGCCCAGTCGGCAACCCCTGGCCCCTCGCAGCGCAACGGTCTACGGTGCACGCGTGTCGCAGGCGCTGCAGCGTGGTCTCACGATCCTCGAGGCCCTCGGGGACCGGTCGGTCGGGGTCCGCGAGCTCGCTCGACGCCTCGACGTCGACAAGGGAGCGCTGTCGCGCACGCTGTCGATGCTGGCGACCGAGGGCTGGGTCGTGCGCGACGCCGCGGGCTACCGGCTCGGCCCGCGCACGCACGCCCTCGGCGCCGCGGCCGAGAGCCGCGGCGCGATCGCGCGCGCGACGCGGATCGCCCACATCCTCAGCGGCCTCACCGGCGCCTCGACCTTCGTCATGCAGCTCGCCGGCGTCCGGCCGCTGCTCGTCGCCACGACCCCCGGCCCGGCGGCGCCGTCACCGCACGGCTGGGAGCCGCCGGACGCCGTCTGGGCCACGGCCGGCGGCATCGCCCTGCTCGCCCAGCTGCCGCCGGAAGCGGTGGAGCCGCTCGTCGCCGAGGACCCCTGGCCGCGCTACAGCGCCGACAGCCCGGCCGACCCCGCGACCGTGCGAGCGCTCGTGGACGAGGTGCGCGCCGGCGCCGTCGCACGCGAGTCGGGCTGGACGCACCCCGCCGCCGGGTGCCTCGCGCTTCCCTGGCCCGCGCTGGAGCCCGGCGTCCCGTCGTCGCTCGCCCTGACCGGCTGGTCCTCGCTCGTCGCCGACCGCGCGCCGGCCCTCGAGGAGCTCCTGCGCCGGGCCGTGGCCCCCGGTGCCACCCCCGACCACCTCGCGGGCGAGCGCCTGCTCCCCGAGCGGCCGGTGGCCGCGCGATGAGCCGACGCCCGTCCTCCGTCGTCGCCGTCCGGCCGTCCCGCTCCTCCACGCCCGAGGTCCTGATGCCCCGCAGCCCAGCCCGTGGCCGCCTCGCGGCGCTCCTCGCCCTCGGCGCCGCGCTGGCCGTCCCGGCCACCGCCGACGCGCGGCCCGTCGCGACCTCCCCGGGCTTCGACGGCCCGACGAAGCGCCTCACGGCGACGAGCGCACCGCAGCCGCTGCCGCGGCGGGTGACCCTCGCCACGAACGGCGCCGCGCCGCACGTCGCCGTCGACGATGCCGGCACCGCGTACGTCACCTGGCGCGTGGCGTCCGGCGGACCCGGCGGCGCGGACGCGATCGGCTTCTGCCGCCTGCCGCGCGGCGCGGCGGCCTGCGACAACCCGGCGGAGACCCGCCTGCTGGTACCCGAGAAGCCCTACGCCGAGGGCGACGGTCCCGAGGCGAACAAGGAGGTCAGCGACGGCCCGTTCCCCGTCGTGGTCGGCGACCAGCTGGCGATCCTCTCGACCCGCTACCCGACGCGCTACGAGCTGCCGGGCGGCGGGACCTCGGAGACCACGACGGTGCTGCTCCTGTCGCTCGACGGCGGCACGAGCTTCTCCCAGGGCGGCGCGGTCGGCACCGACGTGGCACTCGACGCGCAGCCGGTCGCCTTCGGCTCGGCGACGTCGCCCCGCATCGCGGGGCTCTCGTCCCAGCGTCAGGGCGGCGCGTTCGCGCAGATCCTCTCCCCCGCCTCCTTCACGCCCGGGCGCGTCGACCTCGGAGCGCCCGGCGGCCCCGGCGAGCCGTCGGGACTGGCGGCGCTGCCCGACGGCGGCGTGGCCGCGGTCCTCGTGACCGGCCCGGGCGCCTTCGCGGTCCGGCGGTTCGACGGCCAGGGCGACCCGAACGACCCCGGTCGGTGGGCGCTGGCCGGGAGCTTCCGCGGCTACGACCCGTCGCTGGCCGCCGGCCCGGGCGGGCGGCTGTTCGTCGCCGCGCGCCCGGCGTCCGACGTCGGGGTCTACGCGGTCACCGAGGTCGGGGGCGGCCGGCGCGGCACCGTGCAGCCGACCGCCGCGCGCTTCGCGCGGATCCTCGGCCGCGGCGGCGCCCTGAGCGCGCTCGTCCTGGACCGGGGCGACACCCGCGACGCGCCGAAGGGCCACAAGGGCCTGTACCTGCGGCGCAGCGCCGCCGGCGACGGCGCCTTCGGCGGCGAGCAGCGTCTGACGAGCACCGCCGACGACATCGACGCACCGGCGTTCGACGCCGCCCCCGACGGCGGCGGATTCGCGGTCTGGACCCCGAGCGCCGCCCAGGGCGCCGGCGAGGTCCGCGGCGTCTTCTTCGGCAGCCTCGCCCGCAACGGGGCGGCCGGGCTACCGACCACGACGCCCGGCGGCGGCAGCGGGCCCCTGACCTCCGCCGACTGCGT
>JALRCL010000393.1 GCA_023268575.1 Patulibacter sp. | reverse complement strand
CCCTCCTGGAAGGCCTCGACCGATGAGCATCAAGCGCGACCGGTTGCTGCTCGAGATCCGCCGCGCGCGGCTGCCGTTCGCCCTCCTCGCCGGGCTCGTGGCGGTCACGGCCGTCGCGGGCTGGGTGATCTTCCACAACCTCAGCTTCCAGCGGCCGTGGGAGCGCTACCGGGAGGTCCACGCGGCCTTCGACGACGTGAAGGGCGTGGCGCCGGGCAAGCAGCCGGTCCGGATCTCCGGCGTGCAGGTCGGGGTCGTGAAGGGGTGGGCGGTCCGCGACGGGCACGCCGTCCTGACGCTCTCGATCGAGCACCGGTTCGGGCCGATCTACCGCGACGCCCGCATGCGCCTGCGGCCGGCCACGCCGCTGCAGGACATGTACGTCGAGGTCGTGCGCGGGACGCCGGCCGCCGGCGAGCTGCGTGCCGGCGACGTCCTGCGAGCGGCGCGGACCGAGACCCCGGTCGACGTCTCGCGCGTGCTGCAGGCCTTCGATCCACCGACCCGCGAGCGCCTCACGTCGCTCCTCGTCGGGCTCGGCCGGGGCCTCGACGATCGCGGCGCGCAGCTGCGCGCGGCGTTCGTCCGGCTCGCGCCCTTCCTGACGACCGCCCGCCGGCTCGGCAGCGCGCTGGCGCAGCGCCGCCGGAGCACGGCGCGCCTCGTTAGCAACGCCGCCCGGCTGGGCGAGACCCTGGCCGATCGCGAGCAGCGCGTCGGGGCCCTCCTGCGCGACGGCAACGTCACGCTCGACCGCCTGGCCGCGCACGACCGGCGGCTGGACGGCACGCTCCGCGAGCTCGCGCCGACGCTCGGGACGATCGACCGGACGTTCGCGGCCGTCCAGGCCGCCGAGGCCGACCTCGACCCGGCGCTGCGCGCGCTGCGTCCCACGACCCGGTCGCTGCGCCCCGGCCTGGTCGCGCTGCGGGAGTTCAGCCGCGCCGCGCGTCCCGCGCTGGTGGCGCTGCGGCCGGCGGTCGGCGCGTTGCGACCGCTCGCGCGCACGCTCGTCCCGACGAGCGCCGCGGCGCTCGGGACCGTGCAGGAGCTGCGTCCGAGCGCCCCGCGCCTGGACCGGATCACCCAGCGCGTCGTGCCCTGCCTGACCGCCGTCTCGCGGTTCTTCCAGTGGACCCCGTCGGTGATCAAGTTCGGCGACGCCAACGGGGCGAACCCGCGAGCGGACCTCAGCATCGGCTACGACTCGCTCGACGGGCAGCTCCGCGACCCCAACCAGGTCCGCACCGCCAGTTGCACCGACGCGAAGGGCTACCCGACGCCATGATGGTCCGGAACCTCCGGCTGAAGCTGCTCGCGATCGCGGCGTTCACGGCCGTCGCGGCGGGGATCTTCCTCCTGCTCTTCCGCGCGGCGGGCGGCGAGATCGGCGGAAGCCGCCGGTACGCCGTCTCCGTGGTCGTGCCGAACGCCTACAACCTCGTGCCGAACGCCGACGTCCGGGCGGCCGGCGTCAAGGTCGGGCGGGTCGCCGACATCGCCCCGCGCGGATCCGCGGCCGACCTGCGGCTCGAGCTCGACCGTCGGGTGGCGCCGGTCGGGCGCGACGCCCGGGTGCTCGTCCGGACGAAGACCCTGGTCGGCGAGAGCTACGTCGCGCTGGATCCCGGCAGCCGCCGACGGGGGACGCTGCCCGACGGCGGCCGGCTGTCGGCCGACGCGGCCGGGACGTCGGTCCAGCTCGACGACATCCTCGGCACGCTCGACCCCCGCACGCGTCGCGCCGTCCGGCGGTCGCTGCGCGGCTCGGCCGCGGGCCTCGCCGGCCACGGCGACGAGCTCAACGCGAGCCTCGGCGCCCTGCGCGACACCGCGCGGAGCGGGGGGCGGCTGACGGCCGCCCTCGTCGCGCAGCGCCCGCAGCTCGCGGCGCTCGTCGACGACACCGGCACGGTGCTCGACGCGATCGGGCGTCGCGAGGCCGACCTGCAGCGGCTCGTGCGCGGGGCGCGCACGACGGCCGGGGCGGTGCGCGCCCGGGACGCCCGGCTCCGCGAGGCGCTGGGACTCCTGCCGGCGACCCTCCGGCAGGCCGAGACCTCGCTCGGGGTGCTGCAGCGCTTCGCGCTGCGCGCCACCCCGGTCGTCGCCGACGTGACCGCCTCGTCCGGCGACCTCGCCACGGCGGTTCGCGCGCTCGAGCCCGCCGCGCGCACCGGCCGCCGGGCGGTCGACGAGCTGCGCCGCGCGGTGCCGGTCGGCGACGCGCTGCTCGCGGGGCTCACGGACTTCGCCGCCGCGGCCCGCCCGGCGGTCGGCGGCCTCGACGACAGCCTGCGACAGGTGAACCCCGTGCTGCGCTACCTGGCGCCGTACAGCCGCGAGATCGGCGCGTTCTTCGCCAACCAGGGCGCGTGGAACGAGGTCACCGACGCCACCGGCCACGTCGGGCGCGTGCAGGGCGTGCTGAGCGAGCGGGCCTTCGCGCAGACGACGCCGGAGACGAAGCGGGCGATCGAGGCCCTGCTCGACGTCGGGATCCTGCGCAAGCTCCACGACCAGGGCGAGAACTCCTACCCCGCCCCCGGCACGGTCGCGCGACCGAGGCCCGGGCACGCGAACTTCACCAGGGTCCAGGAGGACCGACCGTGACCCGTCGCCCGATCGCCCGCGCCGGCCAGGCGCCCGCGCCCCTGCTGCTCTTCACCCGGCTGGAGCTGAGCTTCCCGCCCGGACCGCCGCCCGGACGCTACGTCGTGGACCCGACGTGCGCGGCGGCCGTGCACGAGGAGCTCGACGGCTCGCACCGCGCGGCGGGCGAGGCGGACGTCCTGCTGCTCCGCAGCGAGGCCGCGCTCGCCCGGCTGCCGCGTGCGCGCGTCCGGCGGCGCGCCGACCCCGTCGAGCCCGACCTCGTCCCGCGCGAGCTCGCGTTGACCTCGGTGACGCTCGTCGAGAGCGGTCGGATCGGCGACGGGCCCGACGCGGTGCGCGCCGAGCTCGCACGGCGCGTCGCGGACCTCGACGCGGCGGACGCCTGCGCGGCCCGCGCGCTGGCGGTGCTGGCCCGGGCGATCGCGGCGTTCCGCGTCGCGGCTCGCGACCCGTACGTCCGCGACCTCACCCTCGAGGACTGCGAGCGGGTGCTGGTGGGCGCCGGGACGGCGGCCGAGCTGGACCAGGGCGGCTGGACGCTCGCCCACGCGCTGCCGCGCGACGCGCGGCGGGGCCGGGCGGACCCGGCGTCGGGCCGCGTCGTCGCCGAGGTCCTGGCGGGCGACGCGACGGTGGGGGAGGTCGAGGAGCTCCTGCTGCGCGTCCACCTCGACGTCGACCAGGGTCGCTGGCGGGCGGCGGCGGCCGGCCTGCTGGCCGTCGCGACGCTGCTCGAGGACGGCCCCCTCGCGGAGGCCTGCCGGGTCGCGGCCCGGCCGCTGCTGGAGGGCTCCGCGCGGCCCGAGCAGCGCCAGGCGCTCGTGCGCGCCGCGCTGCGCGCCCACCGGCCCCGGGGCGCGGCCGGCGCGGTCAGCCCGACATGACCTTCGCCAGGTCCTGATCGCGCGCCGAGCGCACGTAGCGCGAGACCACCTCGGAGCGGTTCGAGGCGCGGAACTTCTTGAGGATGTGCTTCACGTGGGCCTTGACGGTGCCCACGGTCACGACGAGCTCGTCGGCGATCGCCTGGTTCGTCATCCCGGTCGCCATCAGGCGCAGCACCTCGATCTCGCGACGGGTGAGCGCCGCCTCGATCGGGACCTCCGGCTCGACGAGCCGGCCCACCGCGCGCGTCGGCGCGTCGTCGCCGTAGTCGGGGCCGGCGAGGCGCAGCTCGTCGTTCTCGACCTCGTCGAGCAGCTCCACCGTCTGCACGAGGGCGGTCTTCGCCCGGTGGCGCTGCGCCCGCGAGCGCTCGCTGAGCACCGTGCGCTCGAAGGCGTAGCCGAAGCTCTCCGCGAACGCCCAGATGAGGTCGCGGTCGAAGGTGTCGCACCGCCGGCCCTGGTACAGGCAGTCCGCGTGGACGAACCCGATGACCTTGCCCGACGGCATGATCGGCGCCGCGACGTAGGAGCGGCTGCGCGACCAGTCGGCGAGGTCCCGCGGCACGCGCGGATCGCGTGGTGCGTCGCGGACGAGGCACGGCGCCCGCCGCCGGGTCATCTCCGTCTCCAGCAGCATGTGCTCGAGCCGCGGAGGGTTCCGCTGGCCGTACTCGACCATCTCCTGCGCGCCGACCGGATCGCCCTCCCAGTAGGCCGACTCCATGACCATCCGGCCCTTCTCGACCCGGAAGAGGTTCACCCGGTCGAAGTCGGAGGCGAGCGCGAACTCGCGCGGCGCGGCCTGGAGCATCGTCGCGACGGAGTCCACGCGGCGCAGCGCGCCGAGCGCCTCCTGGAGCCCGGCGACCGCCTTCAGCCGCCGCCGGAGCGCGCGCTCGACGAGCTCGTTCTCCAGCGTGCGGCACTCGAGCGCGATCTCGAGCGCGGAGAGGGCCTCGACGTCGTTGCTCCCGCGGACCGCGTCCTGCACGATCCGCATCTGGGTCTCGAAGATCTCCGCCAGCGCCTGGGACGACGCGGTCAGGTCGTCGTGCCGCGGCGAGTCCCCGATCGCCGGCGGACCGGTGGCGTCGAACGCGACGTCGGAGGCGAACTCGGCGATGAGCTCCGCGATCCGGACGTCGGTTCCGTCGTCGATCGTCGCGCTCGCGCCCCAGTCGGGCAGGCCCGCCGTGGGCCCCCAGCCGTCGGCCCGCCCCGCTCCTGCGATCGGTCCCTCGAACTCGCTCATCCCGCTCCTCCCCGTCCGGAGCGCCGCTGCGCTCCGTGACGCATCGCACGCTAACCGCCGACCGGGCGGCCGATCGACCCGGTTTGCCCCAAGGGGGGTCGGACCCGTTCCCTCGGGGGAATGGACGCCGCCGCGCGGGCCGCAGATGCTGGATGCGGTTGTTCGTTTCCGACGTGGAGGACCCACAGGTCATGACAGGCATCGCCGAGATCGGGATCGACCGACTCGCGTCTCCCGAGGTGGTCGAGAACCCCTACCCCGCGTACGCGCGCTTCCGGGAGGCCTCGCCGCTGGCCGGCTACCGCGACTGGCCGCCCGGCACGGTCCCGGGCGCCGACGAGCCGGTCGACGCCTGGGCGCTCTTCAAGTACGAGGACGTGATGGAGGCGGTGAAGGACCCGGAGACCTTCTCCTCCCGCGATCCCCTCCAGGAGGCGTCGTCGGCGCCGAGCCTCATGCTCGTCAACCACGACGCGCCCGACCACACGAAGCTCCGCAAGATCGTGAACCTCGCCTTCTCGCCGCGACGCGTGAACGCGCTCGAGGACTGGCTCGCCGGGATGATGCCGTCGCTGCTGGACGAGCTGGGGGAGGGCGAGGTCGACGCGATGACCGTGGCGCCCGAGGTGCCGGCCCGGGGCATGGTGCGCCTGCTGGGCCTCGACGAGGGGGACCACGAGCGGTTCCACTTCTGGGCCAACGCGTTCATGCTCTCCTCGGACATGGCGCCGGAGGAGCGCGCCGCCTCCAACCAGGAGATGTGGCAGGTGTTCGCCGGCCACGTCGACCGACGGATGAGCGAGCTGCCGACGTCGACCGACGCCTCGGTCGAGGACGCGCAGGACCTCATCAGCGCGCTCGTGCGGGCCGAGGTCGACGGCGAGCGGTTCACCGTCGAGGAGATCATCCGCTTCTGCGTCACGCTCGTCGTGGCCGGGACGGAGACGACGACCTACCTCATCGGCAACGTGCTCGACGCGCTGGCGCGCTTCCCCGACGCCGTCGCCGAGGTCCGCGCGGACCGCAGCCTCCTCGGGCGGTTCATCGAGGAGACGATGCGGCTCAACGGCCCGCCGCAGCGCCTGTTCCGCATCGCCACCCGGGACACCGAGCTCGGCGGCAAGCGGATCCGGCAGGGCGACTGGGTCGCGCTGTTCTTCGCCGCCGCCAACCGCGACCCGGCGGTCTTCCCCGATCCCGACGCCTTCGACCTCCACCGGCCGAACGTCCGCAAGCAGCTCGCGCTCGGGCACGGGGTCCACTTCTGCCTCGGCGCGGTGCTCGCCCGGCTCGAGGTCTCCTGCATCGCCAACGCGTTCCTGGACCGGTTCTCGGTCATCCGCCACGGCGAGACGCCCCCCGTGAAGCAGACGGCGACGCTGCTGCAGCACGGGTTACTGACCCTTCCGCTCCAC
>JALRCL010000182.1 GCA_023268575.1 Patulibacter sp. | reverse complement strand
CCCAGTACAAGGCCGGCAAGCTGAAGCTCGACGAGCTCGTCACCACGCGCTACGCGCTCGACGACATCAACCAGGGCTTCGCCGACATGAAGTCGGGCAAGAACCTGCGCGGCGTCCTCGTCCACGACCACGCCGCCGTCGCGGCCTGAGGTCCTCCATGAGCACCCCCGTCGTCTCTCCGCACGCCGACGCCCCCGCGATCGGCGACACCCGCCTGCTCATCGACGGCGAGCGCGTCGACGGTGCCGCGGGCGCCACGTTCGACGTGTTCAACCCGGCGACCGGCGAGCTCCTCGCCCAGGTCGCCGAGGCCCGCGCCGAGGACGTGGACCGCGCCGTGCAGGCCGCGCGCCGCGCGTTCGAGTCCGGTCCCTGGCACGACATGAAGCCGAAGGACCGCGCCGCGGCCCTCTGGCGCCTGGGCGACCTGCTGCTCGCCAACGCCGCCGAGCTCGGCGGTCTCGAGACGCTGGACAACGGCAAGCCGTTCGTGCAGGCCCGCGACGGTGACGTCTCCGCCGCGGCCGGCCTCTTCCACTACATGTCGGGCTGGGCGACGAAGCTCGAGGGCGCGACGATCCCGATCTCGTTCCCCGGCTCGTTCCACACCTACACGCGGCGCGAGGCGATCGGCGTGGTCGGCCTCATCGTTCCGTGGAACTTCCCGCTGACGATCGCGGCGTGGAAGGTCGCCCCGGCGCTGGCCGCCGGCAACACCGTCGTCCTGAAGCCGTCCGAGGTCACGCCGCTCACCGCGCTGAAGCTCGGCGAGCTGGCGCTGGAGGCCGGGATCCCGGCCGGCGTGCTGAACGTCGTCCCCGGCTTCGGTGCCGAGGCCGGCAACGCGCTGACCTCGCACCCCGGGGTCGACAAGGTGTCGTTCACCGGCTCGACGGCGACCGGCCGCCGGATCCTGCACGCCGCCCAGGGCAACCTGAAGAAGGTGACGCTCGAGCTCGGCGGCAAGAGCCCGGACATCATCTTCGGCGACGCGAACCTCGAGGCCGCCATCCAGGGCGCCGCCGACGGGATCTTCTACAACCAGGGCGAGGCCTGCGCGGCCGGCTCGCGGATCTACGCGCACCGCTCCGTCTACGACGAGGTCGTCGCCGGCGTCTCGGCGGCGGCGAACTCGATCACCGTGGGCGACGGCTTCGATCCGTCGTCGTTCATCGGGCCGCTGGTCTCCAAGGAGCACCACGCGAAGGTCACGAGCTACGTCGACCTCGGCCGCGAGGAGGGCACGGTCGCCGCCGGCGGCGACTACGCCACCGAGGGCGGCTACTTCGTGCGCCCCACGGTCTTCACCGACGTCACCGACCAGTCGCGGGTCGTGCGCGAGGAGATCTTCGGCCCGGTCGTCTCGATCCTCCCGTTCGACGACACCGACGAGGTCGTCCGTCGCGCCAACGACACGAGCTACGGCCTCACCGCCGGCGTGTGGACCGAGAGCATCGCGACCGCCCACCGCGTCGCCGACGCGATCAAGGCCGGCACGGTGTGGGTGAACTGCTACGGCGTGTTCGACGCCGCGATGCCGTTCGGGGGCTACAAGGAGTCCGGCTGGGGCCGCGAGATGGGCGGCATCGTGCTGGACGACTACACGGAGTCGAAGACCGTCTGCATCCGCCTCGGGGACTGATCGAGGACGAGCACCCGGCGCCCGCCCTCCCGTGACGGCGGGCGGGCGCCGGCGGCTCCTCCGTCGCTCCCCACACCGTCGCGCCCGTCCGCGGGGCGCCCGTCCCGGGACGGGTCGGCCGGCCCTGGGCGCGTCCCACGAGGACCACACCGCCATGACCACGACCACCGCGCATCCGCGCCAGAGCGCCCCGCCGATCGGCGACGTGCGCCTGCTCGTCCACGGGCACCGGACCGACGCCGTCGGCGGGGCCACGTGCGCCACGACCGACCCGGCCACCGGGGCGGCCCTCGCCCGGGTCGTCGAGGCCCGAGCCGAGGACGTCGACCGGGCGGAGCGCGAGACCGCCGGCATCCGGGTGCGGTCGTGAGCTCCCGATCCGCGAACGGCACGGACGCGATCGACCGCGTCGGCCACACCCTGAGCGACAAGGTCGAGCTCGTCCTGCGCGAGCAGATCGTCAGCGGGGAGCGCGCCCCCGGCGAGCGGCTCAACGAGGTCGAGATCGCGGCCGACCTCGCCGTCAGTCGCGGCCCGGTCCGCGAGGCGATGCAGCGACTGGCCCGCGACGGCCTGGTGCGGGTCGAGTCCCACCGTGGGGCCTTCGTCCGCGCGCTGGACGTCGGCGAGGTCCGCGAGCTCTTCGAGGTCCGCGCGTCGCTGGAGTGCGAGGCCGCCGCGCTGGCGGCCCAACGCGCGGGGGCCGAGGAGATCGCCACCCTGCGGGCGCTGCTGGACAGCGCCGGCCGCGCCGTCGCCGAGGGCGGCGGCGCACCCCACTACCCCGAGCGCCTGGACGTGCACGACCTGATCGTGCAGTGCTCGCGCAACGCGGCGTTGACGCGCTACCTGCGCAACGTCAACCAGGAGCTGAAGCTCGTCCGGGCCCGGTCGGGGTTCCAGGCCGTGCGCGCCCCGAAGGCGCTGGACGAGCACGCCCGGATCGTGGAGGCGATCGCCGCCCGCGACCCGGACGCCGCATCCGCGGCGATGACCATCCACATGGAGTCGGCCCTGCGCTCGACGCTGGGCCTGCTCCGCCGACCCGAGGACGACCGATGAACCTGCAGGACAAGGTGGTGGTGATCACGGGCGCGCGGTCCGGGATCGGCGCTGCGTGCGTGGACCGCTTCCGGGCCTTCGGGGCCCGCGTCGAGGCCTGGGACCGCTCCCCGGTCGCCGACCCCGACACCGACGACCTCGTCGGCCGCGTCGTCGACGTCTCGTCGGCCTCCGCCGTCGCCGAGGCCGCGACGGCCGCCGCGAACCGCTGGGGCGGCGTGGACGTGCTCGTGAACTGCGCCGGCATCATCACGCCGAACCTCGCCGCCCAGGACGTCGACCCCGCCGACTACCAGCGGAACTTCGACGTGAACCTCATGGGCGTCGTGCACACGACGCGCGAGCTCCACGCGGCGCTCGCCGACCGCTCCGGCGCGATCGTGAACGTCGCCTCGCAGGCGGCGCTCGTCTGCCTGCCGCACCAGTCGGCGTACTCCGCCATCAAGGGCGCCGTGGCGGCGCTGACCCGATCGCTGGCGATCGACTGGGCGGCCGAGGGCATCCGCGTCAACGCCGTCTGCCCGGGCTTCACCCGTACGCCGATGGCCGGCGGCCAGATGACCCCGGAGCTCGACGCGGCCGTCTCGCGCCGCGTCCCGCTCGGGCGGATCTTCGAGCCGGAGGAGATCGCCGGCTCGATCGCGTTCCTCGCCTCCGACCTCGCGTCGGCGGTCACCGGCGTGGTCCTCCCGGTCGACGGCGGCTGGACGGCGGGCGAGCCCGCCCTCCCGATGTGAGCGGGGTGATCCACGTGGCTCGCTTCACCGACCAGATCGCGCTCGTCACCGGCGCCGGCTCCGGCATCGGGGCCGGCGCGGCCGAGCGCCTCGCCGCGGACGGCGCGTTCGTCGTCCTCGCCGGCCGCCGTGCCTCAGCGCTCGCGGAGACGGCCGAGCGGATCGGCCCGGATCGCTGCGCGACGCTCGCACTGGACGTCTCCTCCTCCGCTGCGGTCGCGGCGGCGCTCCCCGGGCTGCTCGAGCGCCACGGCGCACCGCGGGTGATCGTCCACGCCGCCGGCCAGACGATCGTCGGCGCGCTGCACGACCTGTCCGACGAGCAGTGGGACCGCCAGATGGACGTCAACGTGCGCAGCATCCACGCGCTGACCCGCGGGCTGTGGCAGCCGATGGTCGACGCGGGCGGCGGGTCGATCGTGAACGTCGCCTCGACGGCGTCGTTCGCGGCGTTCCCGCAGGACGCCGCCTACGTCGCCTCGAAGGGCGCCGTCCTCGCCCTGACGAAGGCGATGGCGCTCGACGGCGCGTCCGTCGGGATCCGCGTCAACGCGGTCTGCCCGGGCTACATCGACACGCCGAACCTCCGCGGCTACTTCGACGCG
>JALRCL010000127.1 GCA_023268575.1 Patulibacter sp. | reverse complement strand
GCCCGGGCCTCGTAGCTGGCGGCCATCACGACCCCGGGACCGACCGCCGTCGGCCGCCCGCGCAACGCGGGGTCGTCGCGCTGCTCGACGGCCGCGAAGAACGCGTCGAGGTCGGCATGGAGGATCGCTCGGCGCGCCGTCGACACGAACGTATGTTCGCCTCGCGGCCGGACGGCTCCACGCGGCGCCCGGATAGGGTCGAGGCATGGCGCAGCGACTGCGGAACACGGTGGCCCTCGTGACCGGGGCGAGCTCGGGGATCGGCGAGGCGACGGCGCTGCAGCTCGCCGCCGAGGGGGCGACCGTCGCGATCGCCGCGCGGCGCGAGGAGCGCCTCGACGAGCTCGCGCGCAAGATCCGCGACGCCGGTGCGCACGCGCTCGTCGTCGTCGCGGACGTCAGCGATCGCGAGCAGGCGGTCGGCTGCGTCGAGACGACCGTCGCCGACCTCGGCCGGCTCGACATCGTCGTCAACAACGCCGGGCAGATGCTGCTGGGCCCGGTCGCCGAGCAGCCCGTCGAGGAGATCGACCGGATGCTCGCCCTGAACCTCCAGGGGCTCATCCACGTCTCGCAGGCCGCCCTCCCCCACCTGCGCTCCGCCGCGCAGGACCCCCCGCGCCGCGTCGCCGACCTCGTGAACGTCAGCTCGGTCGCGGGGCGACGCGCGAACGCCGGCGCGGCGGTCTACAACGCGACGAAGCACGGCGTCGGCGCGTTCAGCGAGGCGCTGCGCCAGGAGGTCACCCGCGAGCACGTCCGCGTGTCGCTCGTGGAGCCCGGCGCGGTGGCCACCGAGCTGCTGAGCCACAACCGGCCGGAGATCCAGGAGGCGTCCGCGCGCCGGCTCGGGGACCTCGACCCGCTGCGCGCGCAGGACATCGCCGACGCGATCTCGTTCGTCGTCACCCGGCCGCGACACGTCGCGGTCAACGAGGTGCTCGTCCGGCCGACCGAGCAGCAGCAGTAGGCGGAGGACCGGCGGCCCGTCACCGGTCGTCCTCCGGCGCCCGTCGGCGGCGGCCGGTCCTCAGGTCGATCCGGCGGCCGCCGGCTCCTCGGCCCGCGGCCGCTCCGGTCGCGCGAGCGCCTCGGCGAGCACCGGCAGGACCTTGCGGTTGGCGATCAGCCCGACGTGGCTGCCGGTGACCTCGACGTTCTCGGCGCCCTCGACGACGCAGCCCGGCCACGCCACGACGCCGTCGCCGCGGGAGTAGACGCTCGTCATGCGGACGCTCGGGTCGATCGGGGCCCGGAACGCCGCCGCGAACGGGCAGTCGCAGAAGAGCGTGAAGCACGCGGGGCGGCGCGTCCGGCCCGTGGCGTGCAGCGCCAGGCGGGTCCCGGTGACCGCCGCCTGCGTCGGCACGCTGATCCCGAGCATCCCGTTGAGGTCGGAGCCGAGCGAGACCGCGTGGGAGACGAGCTCGGGATGCCCGGCGGCGAGCGCGCGGGCGTAGTGGCCGCCGCGGCTGTGGCCGATCACGGCGACGCGGCGGCCGTCGCGCTCGGTCGCCCGGCGGACGGTCCGCACCACCCGGTCCAGCGCCCGGTCGGCGCAGTCGGTGTTCGTCACGAACCCCGCGGTGCGGGCGCGGTACCCGATCCGCCGCAGCCAGAGCGCGAGCATCGCGAGCGTCTGGTCGCCGGCGAGGAACCCCGGGACGAGGACGACGGTCCGGCCGTCGCCGCGCGGCACGCCCCGGGGCCGCAGGAACAGCGGGTCGACCGAGAGCCGCCAGGCCTCCAGGACCCAGCGCGTCTCGGCGACCGGCCGCCCCCACCAGCCGGGACCGCCGCTAGTCGTGGACATACCGCCCCGGCGCGGCATCGAGCGGCGGGTGCTCGTCGGAGCCCTGGGCCTCGGGCGCGGGCACCCGCTCGCCGGCGCGCTCGCCCAGCCAGCGGGCGTGGTCGGTCCACCAGGAGCCCGAGTGCGAGACGGCCTCGGCCTCCCATGCCCGCGGGTCGGCCGGGTGCGACGGCGCGATCCGGAAGCTCGAACGGCTCTTCGGCGAGGGCGGGTTCACGAGCGCCTGGATGTGGCCGCTCGTGGAGAGCACGAACCGCAGGTCGCCGCCGAGCACCTGGGTCGTGCGGTAGGCGTTCTCCCACGGCACGATG
>JALRCL010000092.1 GCA_023268575.1 Patulibacter sp. | reverse complement strand
CTGCGCGGCGGCGCGGTCGGCGCCGGTCGCGCGGCGCGCGGCGCGGCGCGCCCGGTCGCGGCGGGCCGCCAGCGTGCGGGCGCGCTTGCGAGAGCTCGTGGCGCGGCGCTTCGCCGCGCGCACCGTTCCCGTGCACGTCGCGGCGGTCAGCGCGTCGACCCGCAGGACGTCGACGTTCGGGTTGATCGTCCGCTCGTACGGGACCTTCGCCGGATCGGTGATCCCGAGGTCCGCCATCCGCGCGGGGAGGCTGCGGTTGCGCGTCAGGCCGTAGAGCGTCGTGTGGCCCCAGCCCGCGACGGCCGGCACGAGCGTCGTCGCGGAGCGGCGGATCGCGAGCGCGGCGCGCTCGACGAGGAAGGTGTAGAGCTGCCGGTCGGCCGGCGCGGGCGAGACGAACCGGGCGAGGCTCACCGGATCGGTGACGATCATCTGCGGCCCCGGCGCCGCGGTGTTCAGCGTCTCCGACGGCGAGTAGCCCCCGACCGACGAGTGGGTGTGGGTCGCGGAGATGATGACGTTGCGCTCGGTGAAGCCGAGGTCGGCGACCTTCGCCGCGATCGCCTGCTGCAGGCCCTGTGGGACCGCGAAGCCCGCCAGCGCGACGAGGGCGAGCTTCTCGTTCCCGCGCTGGAGCGTCAGCGCGCTGACGGTCAGCCGCGTGGAGACGCCGTGGCCGATCTGGTCCGCGCGGGTCCAGCCCCCGAGGAAGTACTTGCCCATGAGCGGCGGCGTCATGTCGGCCCGCCCGACCCCGGCGCGCAGCCCGTCGGCGGGCGCGCGCGGATCCGGGGAGGGCAGCTCGCCGGCGTCGAAGGACGCGGCCGGGCCGATCGCCGTCGCGGCCCGCAGCTCGGCCGCGCCGCGTGGCGCGGTCGTGGGCCGCTGCGGCAGCTTCGCGGCCTCGCGCATCTCCTCCTCCGCGGCGTGGGCGGAGTGCGCCGAGGCCACGGCCGCCGGCGCCAGCAACGCGGCGGCGGCCAGCAGCGCCACGCCCCCGGTCCGGGACAGGCGCGACCGGGCGCTCATGCGAGCACCTCGCGTGCGGCGCGCTTGCCGGCGCTGATCGCGCCGTCCATGAAGCCGGCCCAGTAGTCGGCCGTCTCCGTGCCGGCGAAGTGGACGTCGCCGTGCGGGCGGCGGATCCACCGGCCGAAGCCGGTGAGCGTTCCCGCGGAGGGGAGCGCCACGGGGCCACCGGCCGACCACGGCTCGCGGCCCCAGTCCATGTCGAAGTAGTCCTTCGCCTGCAGCGCCTGCGGACCGACGTGCTTGGCGAACTGGCGCAGGACGAGCTCGCGCCGCTCGCGGACCGGCAGGCCACTGAAGCGGCGCCACGAGTCGCCGCCGCAGAAGCCGAACAGCACGCCGGGTCCGCCCTCGGGCGGCGTGTTGTCGAAGATGACCTTCATCGGATAGCCGCCGGCGACGACCGCCGAGCCGTTGAGGCCCTGGTCGCGCCAGAAGGGCTTGTCGTAGACCGCCTCGCACTTCATGAGCGCACCCATCGGGGAGCGCTGCAGCAGCATCCGGTGCTCGGCCGGCAGGACGGGCTGGAAGTCGATCGCCGCGGCCAGCGGCGGCGGCACGGCGACGATGACCTTGCGCGCCTTCCAGGTCCCGGCGTCCGAGACGACCTCGAGCCGCCCGCCGGCCTGCGTGACGCGCCGGACCGGCGCGTTCAGGCGGACGCGGGCGGCGCCGAGCGCGTCGGCCATCGCGAGCGAGATGAGCTGGCTGCCGCCGAGGATCCGCGAGTCCTGTCCGCCGCCCTTGCCGCCGAGCATCCGCTCGACGGTGCCCTTGTGCTGCTCGTCGCCGGAGCCGTTGACGAACCGCGCGAAGAGGAGCATCGAGACCTCCCGGTTCGACGCACCGAAGCTCGGCTCGATGAGGCACTCCACGAGCTCGTGGACCCGCGGGGTCATGAGCAGCCCGCGGGAGCGCAGCCAGCTGTCGACGGTCTGGCCCTCGAGCTCGGCGGCCTGCGGGTGCCCCCACGGCTCGCCGACGCGGAAGGAGTCCGCCATCCCGTTGACCTGCGACAGGAGGTCCTGCAGGCCGACGAGGTCGAGCGCCGCCGGCGGGATGTCGCCCTGGTAGCGGGTGACCTGCCCGTCGGCGACGTAGCTCGAATCGCCCTTGAAGTACGCCTGGTAGACGCCGATCTGCATCTCGCGACAGGCGTTCAGGACGTGGTTCTGCGTCGGGCCGACGTACTCGCCGCCGGCCTCGACGGGCCGGCCCGGCGCCACGTCGTGGTTCAGCGTGCGCCCGCCGACGCGGTCCCGGGCCTCCAGCACGACGACCGACCGTCCCGCCGCGGCGACCCGCCGGGCCGCCGTCAGGCCGGAGAGCCCGCCGCCGACGACGACGACGTCGACCGAGCGGGGCTTGGCCTTGCGCGGCTTGCGGCGCGCCTTCGCGGACGCGACGTCGGGCAGCGCCGCGGCGGCGAGCGCCCCGGTCGAGGCGGCGGCGCCCGCGCCGAGGAGGCGCCGACGGGAGAGGGCGTGATCGGTCATCGCGGATCCTTCGGTGAGGGGTCGGCGGGAACGTCCGCCGGGTCGAGGAGGTAGCTCCGGAGCACGGCGCCGGCTTCGGCCAGCAACTCGGGGTCGCCCTCCGGGTCGGCGCGGAACGCCTCGCGCAGCAGCGCGTCGCAGCAGAGCACCGCCACCCAGCAGCGGCGGGCGAGCTCGGGGGTGTCGCGGAGGTGGCCCTGGCCGACGAGGATCCGCCGCGCCGCGTCCGCGATCAGGCGGTTGTTGTCGCGGTCGGCCTCCACGAGCCGGGGCGGCAGCTGGGTGCCGAGCCAGAGCGCGCGGTAGCCGGGCTCCGACCGCCAGCGCTCGGCGAACGCGCCGAGCACGACGCCGATCGGGTCGGGCCAGATCTCGCGGCTGGCCGCTTCGACGACCTCCTCGACGAGCTCGTCGAAGCCGGCGAGGTAGCGGCTCGCCAGGGCGGTGATGATCGCCTCGCGGTCGGGGAAGTACTGGTAGAGGGATCCGACGGAGATGTCCGCTTCCCGCGCGACCGACGTCGTCGTGAGGGCGTCGACCCCCTCGGCCGCGACGAGCCGGTCGGCCGCGTCGAGGGCGCGGTGCAGGCGCTCGAGGCTGCGGCGCTGCGTCGGCGTGCGGCGGAGGCCGAGGAGGTCCGGCTGATCGGTCGAGGGCATGCGGCGGCGCGTCGGAACCCCCGCGGCCCACGACCCGGACGGTCGTCGGTTACGAAGGTGAAACCTGAAGCGTTTTCAGCATACGCCGCACGTTCCCCACGGCGCAACCGCCAGTTCGCACAGCGATCGACACGCGTGACGCGCCGTCAGGGACACTCCCGTCATGCACGCCGAAGAACGGGAGCAGATCGCCGAGGCGGCACGGGAGCTCGCCGCGTCCGGACTCGTCCGCGGCACGAGCGGCAACCTCAGCCTCCGGGTCGGTGACGACGTCGTCGTGACGCCGACCGGAGCGCGACTCGGATCGCTGCGGGCCGACGACGTCGCCGTGATCGGCCTCGACGGCGAGCACCGCTGGGGCCCGCTGCGCGCGACGTCGGAGCTCGACCTCCACCTCGTCGCCTACCGCGACCACGGCGCCGGCGCGGTCGTCCACAGCCACCCGCCCGCGGCGACCGCCGTGTCGTGCCTGGAGCTCGACGAGCTGCCGCTCGTGCACTACGAGCTGCTGCGGCTCGGCGGTGCCGTGCGGATCGCGCGGTTCGCGCCGTTCGGGACGCCCGAGCTCGCCGAGCTCGTCGGGAAGGCGCTGCGCGACGGCCGCCAGGCCGCGCTGATGGCCAGCCACGGCGCGACGGTCATCGGCGGCGACCTCGCCGGCGCGATCGACCAGACCGAGCTGCTGGAGTGGTGCTGCGACGTGTTCCTGCGCGCCCGCGCGGCCGGCGCCGTCCGAGTCCTGGACGCCGGCCAGGTCCAGGCGGTGATCGACGCAGCCGTCGCCCGGAGCTACGGCACCACCCACGCCGCGTCCCACGACCGGTCGGAGGCCTGAGCGGTGCGCGCCCTCTGCGTCGGCGTCCACGTCCTGGACGTCCTCGCCCGCCCCGTCGAGGGGATCCCCGACGGCCAGGGCTCGCAGCTCCTGGAGGAGATCCGCGCCGTCCCCGCCGGGACCGCGGCCGGGACGGCGATCACGCTCGCGAAGCTCGGCGCGGACGTGCGGACCGCCGGCGCCGTGGGCGGCGACCCGCTCGGCGACCTGCTCCTCGCGCTCCTGCGCGGCTTCGGCGTGCGGCCGGACCTCGTCGCGCGGCGGGACGACGTCCAGACGTCGGCGAGCGTCCTGCCGATCCGGCCCAACGGCGATCGCCCCGCGCTGCACGTCATCGGGGCCAACGGCGGCTGGGTGCCCGGCGACGACGTGCGCGCCGCGATCGGCGAGAGCACGCACCTGCACCTCGGCGGACCCGAGTTCCTCGGCGGCGAGCTCGCCCTCGAGCTGCTGACGCTCGCCCGGGAGGCCGGCGCGACGACCTCGGCCGACGTCCTGGCCGACGGCGACCCCGGGCTCCTGGAGTGGATCGCCGCCGCGCTGCCGGGCATCGACCACCTGCTGCCCAACGACGCGCAGGTCCGCGGCTTCACCGGGGAAGAGGACCTCGTCGCCGGCTGCCGGGCGCTCGTGGCGCGCGGTGCGGGCACCGTCGCCGTCACGCGCGGCGCGGACGGCGCCCTGGTGGTCACCGCCGAGGAGGTCGTCGAGGTGCCGGCCTTCGCGATCGACGTCGTGGACACCTCGGGGTGCGGCGACGCGTTCTCCGCCGGCTACCTCCGGGGGCTGGCGCTCGGGCGCGACCCGCGGGACAGCGCGATCCTCGGCAGCGCCTGCGCAGCCCTCGTGGCGGGCGGCCTGGGCAGCGACCACGGCGCCTTCGACCTCGCGGCGGCCGACGTGTTCGCCGCCGCCACCCCGACGCGCTAGCTCGGCCGCGCGAGGCCCCAGCCGGGTGCTCCCGGAGGCGCCCGACGGGGCTGCGCCGCGCAGCGCGACTCCGGCGAGCCCCGGGGCGCGGGTGCCGCCCGCCCCGGGACCGGACCCCCGGCGCGGGGCGACCGACCCCCGCCGAGGGGCGACGGCGCTCGAGGGCCCACGGGGAGCGCATCGGCCGAAACGCCGATCCGGACCGTCCGAACGGCGGAGGCCCCGGGCCCGTGCCCCGCCCGAACGGCGGGAAGTCATATCGTCCGGACACAGCGTCCAGACACCCGAATCCGTACGATGCCGGTGGGGAATCCCGTCCGGCGCCATGCGGCGTCCGCGGCGCCCCCGCGACCTTCGTGGTCGCCGACCTGCACCCGACACCCGAGATGCCCGTGTCCGACCAGCCCGGAACCGCCAGCCCCTTGAAGGTCGCCATCGTCGGCGCCGGCCCGGCCGGCTTCTACGCCGCCGGCCAGCTCCTGGCCGCCAAGGACGTCGAGGTCGAGATCACGCTGCTGGACCGCCTGCCGGTCCCGTTCGGGCTCGTGCGCTTCGGCGTCGCGCCCGACCACCCGAAGATCAAGTCCGTCACCCGGATCTACGAGAAGACGGCCGCGAAGCCCGGCTTCCGCTTCTTCGGCAACGTCGAGGTCGGCAAGGACGTCTCGCACGCCGAGCTGCTCGAGCGCCACCACGCGGTGATCTACACGACGGGCGCCTCGCACGACCGGCGTCTCGGGATCCCCGGCGAGGACCTCCCCGGTTCGCACGCCGCCACCGAGTTCGTCGCCTGGTACAACGGCCACCCCGACCACCGCGACGCCGAGTTCGACCTCTCGGCGAAGCGCGCCGTCGTCATCGGCAACGGCAACGTCGCCGTCGACGTCGCCCGGATGCTCGGGCTCTCCGCCGACGAGCTGCGCGAGACCGACACCGCCGACCACGCGATCGCCGCGCTGGCGGAGTCCGGGATCGAGGAGATCGTCATGGTCGGCCGGCGCGGTCTGGCGCAGGCGGCCTTCACGAACCCCGAGCTGCGCGAGCTCGGCGAGATGGCCGACTGCGACATCGTCGTGGACCCCGCCGAGGTCGCCCTCGACGAGCACTCGGCGGCGTGGCTCGAGCGCGACGGCGCCGACGTGCGCGAGAAGCGCAACGTCGAGATCGCCACGGAGTACTCGACGCGCACGCCGGACGGCAAGAAGCGCCGGATCGTCCTGCGGTTCCTCGCCTCCCCCGTCCGGATCCTCGGCGAGGACAAGGTCGAGGGGATCGAGCTCGTGAAGAACGAGCTCGTCGCCGACGACGACGGCTGGCTCTCCGCCCGCCCGACCGAGGAGACGGAGGTCATCGAGTGCGGCCTCGTCCTGCGCTCGATCGGCTACCGCGGCACGAAGCTCGCCGACGTCCCCTTCGACGACCAGCGCGCGACGATCCGCAACGTCGCGGGCCGCGTGATCGACGAGAACACCGACGAGCAGGTCCCCGGCGTCTACACCGCCGGCTGGATCAAACGCGGCCCCTCGGGGATCATCGGCACGAACAAGAAGTGCGCCCAGGGCACGGTCGACGCGCTGCTCGAGGACGTGGCCGCGGGGGCCCTCCCCACGCCGTCCGAGGACGCTGCCGACCTCGGCGAGCTCCTCGCCGAGCGCCAGCCCGACCTCGTCGACTGGGCGGCGTGGCAGCGGATCGACGCGCACGAGCAGGCC
>JALRCL010000067.1 GCA_023268575.1 Patulibacter sp. | reverse complement strand
GCGACCCGGCTGGGCTGCTCGAGCGCCTCGACCTCGTAGAGGATCGCCGCGACGCTGCGCTGCGTGAACGACACGAGCCGCTTCGTCGTGACGCGCACCGCCCGCCCGGCCTGCGACCGCCAGACGACGTTGCGCTCCAGCACGCCGGTGCGGAAGTCGAGGAACCGGTCGTGCTGCTCGAGCCACCCGCGGTGGACGTCGAACGGCTCGTCCTCGACGAGCAGCCGGATGAGCTTGCCGTCGGTGACGTTGACGACCGACTGGCCGTCCTCGGCGAAGCCGAAGCCGCGCTCGCCGTAGGAGAGCGGGTAGGACTCGAAGAAGCCGGAGAGGTAGGTGCCGGACTGCGCGCGCGGCTCGCCCTCGTCGAAGTTGCCCCGCAGGCCGAGGTGGCCGTTGGAGAGCGCGAAGAGCGACTCGGAGACCGCGATCCGCCCGAGGTCCAGGCCGGTCTCGCGCAGGCCCCAGGGCTCGATGTCGACGATCGGGCCCTGGGTCTGCGCCGCGTGCGTGGCAGGGGTGGTCTCATGCATGGGCAGGGCCTCCGTCGAGCGTCAGGTCGGTGAGGGCGGACACGACGACGTCGGCGCCGCCGTCCAGCAGCGGCTGGGGGTCGTCGTGGCGGTCGACGCCGACGACGAGGCCGAAGCCGCCGTCGCGGCCCGCGGCGACGCCGGCGACGGCGTCCTCCAGCACGGCCGCGCCCGCGACGTCCGAGCCGACGTCGCCGGCGGCGGCGGCGAAGCTGTCGGGGGCGGGCTTGCCGCGCAGGCCGCGCGGCTCCAGCGACGTCCCGTCGACGATCGCGTCGAAGAGGTCCAGCACGCCGGCGGCTCCCACGATCGCCCGCGCGTTCTTGCTCGAGGAGACGAGCGCCGTGCGGTAGCCGGCCGCCCGCGCCGCGCGCAGGAACGCCTCGGCGTCCGGGTAGAGCTCGACCCCGTCGCTCGCCAGGCGCGCCTGCAGCAGCTCGTTCTTGCGATCGCCGAGGGCGACGACCTCCGGCTCCTCCAGCGTGATCCCGCGCGAGGCGAGGAACGTCCGGACGCCGTCGTAGCGCGGCCGGCCGTCGACGTAGCGGTGGTAGTCCTCCGGCAGCGCGAACGGGCGCCGCGGGTCGGGCCCGGCCATCCCCGGGCGTCCCGAGCCGGGACGATCCCGGTCGCCGGGGCGGTCGTCGAGACGATGCTCGGGACGGGACCCGGCGAGGTACTCGTCGAAGGTCTGCTTCCAGGCGGCGGCGTGGAGGCGCGCGGTGTCGGTCAGCACGCCGTCCATGTCGAAGAGGAGCGCGTCGATGCCGTGAGGGATCGCGGGCATCGCCGAATGGTAGGCGGCCACGCCGTCGGGACGGGGGCGCTGGGCGGCGCCGTTCACGCGCGGTCCGCCAGCAGCCGCCGGGCTCCGGAGAGCGCGGCGCGGTAGCCGTCGTCGGGCACGAGCGTGCGGCGCAGGGCGGCCGAGAGCACCCCGGCCTCGCCGCGCGAGGCGCCCATGATCGTCCAGCTGCGCTCGTCCTTCGGGTCGCCGGGCGCCGGGCGGTCGCGGCCGCGCAGCCCGCCCGGGTTGCGGTCCAGGGCGAAGCTCGACCCGTCGGCGCCGCGCACCGTCGCGCCGGCCAGGCCGGTGACGCCCGCATCGGCCTCGACCGGTCGCAGGGCCACGCGGCCTCCGCGCGGGTCGATCGCGACGCCGGGCTCGGCGGGGTCGGGCCGCCAGCCGAGGCGGTCGGCGAGCCAGCCGAGCAGGAGCCAGGCGGCGGCCGCGGAGCCGCGCTGGTGGCGGACCTCGACCTCGCGCACGTCGTCGAGCCGGCCGCGGCGGTGCGGCTCGGCGAAGGCGGACGCGAGCCGCTGGCGCCACGGCTGCGTGCGCAGCCAGGACAGGTCGACGATCGAGACGTCGTGACGCTCCTGCAGCGCCAGGGCCTCGTCGAAGCCCTCGGCCGGGTCGCCGGCGTCGGAGCTGTCGAGCATCACCGTCTGCGCGAGCGGCAGCAGCGCATCGAGCGCGCCGGGGATCTGGTGCGGCGACCAGAGGAGCGTCGGCACGTCGGTCATCACGACGGGGTCGACGATCGACTCGAGCCGGGCGAGGTGGCGGCGGCCGATGTCGAAGGTCACGAGCTCGTGCATCGCGCTCGTGCCGTCGCCGTCGAGCGTGACGCGCGCCGCCAGCCGCGTGCGACCGGGCTCCACCCGCAGGAGGATCGAGCGCGACGGCGCGTTGCCGCCCGTGGCCTCGAGCCGCCGCGCGATCTCGCCGGCGTACGCGGCCTCGACGACGGTGACGAGGTTCAGCGCGCGGGCCGGTAGGGCCTGCTCCCGGCGCAGGAACCGCTCCCGCTCCAGGGCGCGCATCGCCTGCTCGACGCCGGCGGGATCGACGTCGTCCTGCTGCCAGACCGTGTGATCGACGCTCCCCATCGTCGTGCCCTCAGATCGCGCGCCAGGCGTCGCCCGGCCGCAGGATCCGCGCCTGGCTGCGCGGCCCGTCGCTGCCGGAGGCGTACTCGTCGGGGGTGGCGTGGTCGGCGCCCCACGCGTCGAGGATCGGCTGGATCACCGACCATTGCGCCTCGACCTCGTCGGCGCGGGTGAACAGCAGCGCCTCGCCGCGGAGCGCGTCGGTGATGAGCCGCTCGTAGGCCTCCGGGGACGTCGAGAGGAACGCCGTCCCGTAGGAGAAGTCCATCGTCACCGGCCGCAGGTGCATCCCGCTGCCGGGGACCTTCGCGGCGAGCTTGATCGCGACGTGCTCGTCGGGCTGGAGGGTGAAGATGATCTGGTTCGGCTGGACCGCTCCGGCGCCCTTGAACGCGAGGTGGGGCACGGGTTGCAGCGTCACCGCGATCTCCGTGAGCTTGCGCGAGAGGCGCTTGCCGGTGCGGATGTAGAACGGCACCCCCGCCCAGCGCCAGGTGTCGACGTGCAGCCGCAGGGCCGCGAAGGTCTCGGTCCGCGACGTCTCGGGCACCCCGGGCTCGTCGCGGTAGGCGGGAACGACCTCGCCGCCGATCGAACCGGCGCCGTAGCGGCCCCGGACGGCGTGCTCGGACATCCGGTCGCGCGGGATCGGCTCCACGGCGCGCAGGACCTTCACCTTCTCCGTCCGGATGTCGTCGGCGGCGAACGCCGTCGGCGGCTCCATCGCGAGGATCGCCAGCACCTGCAGCAGGTGGTTCTGGACGAGGTCGCGCAGCGCGCCCGATCCGTCGTAGTAGCCGGCGCGGCCCTCGAGCCCGACGGCCTCGGCGGCGGTGATCTGCACCGACGCGACGTGCGTCCGGTTCCACAGCGGCTCGAAGAGCCCGTTGGCGAACCGCAGGGCGAGCAGGTTCTGGACGGTCTCCTTGCCGAGGTAGTGGTCGATCCGGAAGATCTGCTCCTCGTCGAGGACCTCGCGGATCCGCCGGTTCAGCTCGTGCGCCTCGTCCTGCGTCGTGCCGAACGGCTTCTCGATCACGACGCGCGTCGGTGCCTGCTCGGTGCGCGCGAGCCCGTGCTCCCCGAGCTGCTCGACGATCGGCCCGAAGAACCGTGGGGCCGTCGACAGGTAGAGGACGCGGGCCAGCGGCTGCCCGACCTCCTCCTCGAGCTGCTCGATCCGGGCGCAGAGCGCGGTGTAGGTCGTGCCGTCCTCGAAGCCGCCGTGGACGTAGTGCGCTCCGGCGACGAGCGCGTCGAGCACCTGCGGGTCGGGGGTGCGGCGCGAGAAGCGCCGGACCGCCTCCGCGAGCTGCTCCCGGAACGCGTCCTCGCCGAGGTTCGTGTGCGAGACGCCGATGAGCCGGAAGCGCTCGGGCAGGTTGCCCTCGTGGGCGAGGTTGTAGAGCGCCGGCAGGAGCTTCCGCCGCGCGAGGTCGCCGACGCCGCCGAAGATCACGAGGACCGACGACGGCGGCGGCAGCTGGTCGAGGCCGACGGCCAGCTGCTCGGGGTCCATCGGCTCGAAGGCGGGGTCGCTCATCGGGGGGAGGGGGACGGGGAGAGACGGATCACGAGGCGCGCTTCACCGCGTGGCCGCCGAACTGGTTGCGCAGCGCCGCGAGCACGCGGCTGGCGTACTCGTCCTCGCCGCGCGAGCCGAACCGCGCGAACAGCGCCGCGGTGATCGCGGGGACGGGGACGCTGTGGTCGATCGCCGCCTCGATCGTCCAGCGGCCCTCGCCGGAGTCGTCGACCCACGGCTCGAGGCCGGCGAGGTCGGTGCCCTCCTGCTCGAACGCGCGCGCGGCGAGCTCGTTGAGCCAGGAGCGCACGACGGAGCCCTGCTCCCAGAGGTGGGCGACCTTCGCGAGGTCGAGGTCGGGGTCGTTCTTGCGCAGGAGCGCGAAGCCCTCGGCGAACGCCTGCATGACGCCGTACTCGATCCCGTTGTGGACCATCTTCACGAAGTGGCCCGACCCCGACGGGCCGACGTGGGACCAGCCGCGGTCGCCGATCACGTGGCGGGACGCCTCGGCGGTCTCCGGCGCGAGGTCGTCGAGGATCGGTGCGAGCCGGGCGACGGCCTCGTCGGGCCCGCCGACCATCATGCAGTAGCCCTTCTC
This sequence comes from Patulibacter sp., assembly GCA_023268575.1. GTDB lineage: Bacteria > Actinomycetota > Thermoleophilia > Solirubrobacterales > Solirubrobacteraceae > Patulibacter. Next base: position 571 of record JALRCL010000067.1, on the reverse strand, counting down.
CAGGCCCCAGACCCCGCCCGAGGTCCCGACGTCGAGGTAGTGCACCCCGCGGGCGCCGAGCGCCGCGGCACGCGGCTCGTCGTCGGTCCAGCGGCTGTTGCCGCCGTCGACGATCGCGTCCCCCGCGTCGAGGAGCTCGCCGAGCGCGGTGACCGTCGAGGCGGTCGGCTCCCCGTGCGGGACCATCACCCAGACGTGGCGCGGGGCCTCCAGGAGCCCCGGGAGCTCCTCCAGGGCCGCGGCGGGCCGCGCCCCGGTCTCGGCCGCCAGTGCGGCGGTCAGCTCCTGGTCGCGGTCGTACGCGACCACGTCGTGCCCGGCCTCGCGCAGGCGGCGGACCATGTTGCCGCCCATCTTGCCGAGGCCGACGAAGGCGATCTGCATGTCAGCGGTGCTCCTCGATCGCGGTGATGAGAGCCTCGAGGCTCTCGGTCCAGTCGCTGCCGAGGTCCAGTCGCGCGACGGGGCGCCCGCGGGCGGCGAGCGTGCGCTCGTCGCCCGCGGCCTGGGCCAGGAGCAGCGTGGCGAAGTCGTAGGACGCGTCCGGGATCGGCCGGTGCGCGCGGGGGTC
>JALRCL010001013.1 GCA_023268575.1 Patulibacter sp. | reverse complement strand
GCACGGGCCCCGACGGCCGGCCGCTCGTGCCGCGGGACCCGCGACCGGGCGCCGCCGACGCGCTGCTCGTGCTGTTCGTCGTCCTCTACGCCGTGCAGAGCGCCTGGTCCGACGACCAGTCCAAGGCCGTGCAGCAGGTCGCCTTCTTCTACGTCCCGTTCGCGCTGCTCTACGTCGTGCTGCGCACCCGACGCTGGACCGCCGCGCTCGCGGCGCGCTGCCTCGCGGTGAGCGCGGCGGTCGCGCTCGTGCTCGCGGGGGTCGGGTTCTACGAGTACGCCACGCGGACGGTGCTGCTGAACCCGAAGGTCATCGCGTCCAACCAGGTCGAGGACGCCTTCCGCGTGAACTCGCTCTTCTTCGACCCGAACATCTACGGCCGCTTCCTCGCGCTCGTGATGCTCGGGCTCGCGGCCTGGATGCTCTGGACCCGGCGCCCGCGGACCGTCGCGGCGACCGGCGCCGTGATCGCGGTCCTCGCGGCGGCGATCGTCCTGACGCTCTCCCAGACGAGCTTCCTCGCGCTGCTCGTCGGCCTCGCGATCCTCGGCGGGCTGCGGTTCGGTCCCTGGCGCGCGTTCGGGGCGACGCTCGTCGTGCTCGCGGTCGGCCTCGTCGTCGTGCTCGCCGCGCCGAAGGCGGTGAACCTCGACGGCTTCAGCCACGACGACCTCGACGGCGCGACGTCCGGGCGGGTCGCGCTGACCGGCGGCGGGGTCGGGCTCTTCGCCGACCACCCGCTCGTCGGCGTCGGCTCCGGCGGCTTCGCGAACGCCTACCGCGCTGCGGAGCGGGCCGGCGAGCGGAAGGCCGTCGACGCGTCGCACACGATCCCGATCACGATCGCCGCCGAGCAGGGCGTGATCGGGCTCGGCGTCTACGTGCTGCTCGTCGTGCTCGTCCTGCGACGCCTGCTGCGGCGGGCCGACGAGTCGGTCGCGCGCGCCGCGATCGCGGCGATGGTCGTCGCGCTCGTCGTGCACACGATGGGCTACGCGGCGTTCCTCGAGGACCCCGTCCTGTGGGTGCTCCTGGCCGTCGGGGGCGCGCTGGCCGCCGATGTCGCGCCGGAGGCCCGACGTCCGCGGCGCCGCCGCCGATCCGCCGAGCGGGCGGCACGGGCGACGTGAGGTCCCGCGACCGCCGCACCTTCCGCCCCCAGCCGGCCACCGTCCCGATGGCCCCGTCGCGCTGGCCCTGGGCCGAGGGCGTCGTGGCGGTCGTCGCGGCGGTCGTCGCGCTCGTGGCGTGGGCGGCCGCGCCGACGTCGGGCAACTACGACACCGTCCTGGCGCTCGTCTGGGCCCGGGAGCTGCTCGACGGCGCGACCCCCGGCTTCGAGGCCTACGCCGCCTCGACGCCGCACCCGCTGTGGAACGCCCTGGCGGTGCCGGTCGTGGCGCTGCTCGGCGACGAGGGCGACCGCGCGATGGTCCTCGTCAGCGCCCTGTCGCTCGCCGCGCTGGCCGCCGCGAACGTCCGGATCGGGCGGCTCGTCGGCGAGTCGCTGACGCCGCGGCCGTCGCTGAGCCTGCGGGCGCCCGACCGCCGGCCTCCCGACCCCGACGCCCTCGCGGCGCGGGCCCGCACCGGCCTGGCGACGGGCGTCGTCGCCGGTGCGCTGACGGTGACGAGCTTCGCGTTCCTGCTGCTCGCCGCGCGTGGCTACCTCGACGTGCCGTTCCTCGCGCTCGTCGCGTGGGCGGCGGCGCTCGTCCTCGCGGACGTCCGCGCCCCGGGCGGCCCGAGCTACGCCGTCGGCCTGCGCTCGGCCGCCGACGGCGAGGTCGGTCGACCCGCGCCGCCGAGCTGGTGCCTGCCCGCCGTCCTGCTGCTCCTCGCCGGGCTGCTGCGGCCCGA
>JALRCL010001000.1 GCA_023268575.1 Patulibacter sp. | reverse complement strand
GCGTGCGTCGCCGTCGATCTCGTGCCGGGTCGGGCGGCGACCTCGACCGAGCGCACGGCCTGCGTGCACGGTGTCGATCTCGTGCCGGGTCGGGCGGCGACCTCGACCGAGTGCGTGGGCTGCGTGCACGGTGTTGATCTCGTGTCGGGTCGGGCGGCGACCTCGACCGAGTGCATGGGCTGCGTGCACGGCGTTGATCTCGTGCGGGGTCGGGCGGCGACCTCGACCGACTGCATGGGCTGCGTGCACGGCGTCGACCTCGTCGAGCGCCGCGCGGTGACCCCGACGGACGACACGCGCGGCTTTCCGGTCCCGGACGGGGCCACGCCCACCGTCCGGGCGGGACGGTGCCCCCGCGGGCCGGCGACGAGGCGGCGAACGGCCCTGCTCCGCGCACGAGCGCCCGGCGCGCCGCGGGTGCGCCCCGGGTCCCCGGGGCGCGGCGACGTCCCGGACCGGCCCGGCGCTGGTCCCCGGGGCCGGGTCAGCGGTGGCGCAGGAGGAGGGCCGTGCCCGCCGCGGCGACCGCGGCGAGCGCGCCGACGTGTCGCGAGAGCGCCGCGGCGCGGCGGAGGTCCGCGGGTCCCGGCGCCCGGCCCTCGGCGTGCAGCAGCGGCCGCTCCTCGACGCGTCCGCCGTAGACGTTGCGACCCCCGAGGCGGACGCCGAGCGCCCCGGCGAAGGCGGCCTCCACCCGTCCGGCGTTCGGGCTCGGGTGCGCCGCGCCGTCGCGCCACCAGGCCCGCAGCGCCGAGCGCGGCCCGCCGGCCGCTGGGTCGTCGTGCGGATGTGCGTCGGCTCGCCCGTCGTCGGGGCGCGGCTCGTTGGGCGCCGGGTCGTCGTGCGGATGCGCGCCGGAACGCCGGTCATCGGGACACGGCCCGCCGGGCGCCGGGTCGGCGTGCGGATGCGTAGCGGGTCGCTCGTCGTCGGGACGCGGCTCGCCGGACCCCGCGGCGTGCGGATCCACGCCGGCTCGCCCGTCGTCGAGGCGCGGCCCGCGGAGCGCGGGGTCGTCGGTCGGCTCGGCGGCCGCTCGCCTTCCTGCGGGGCGCCCCCCGCCGGCTGGCTCCTCGTCGGCCTGGCCGGGGACGGCTTCTCGTCCGGTGGGACGTGCCCCGCCGGCTGTCTCCCCGTCGCCTGCCGCCGCGCCGCCTGCCGCCCCGCCGGCTGTCTCCCTGTCGCCTGCCGCCGCGCCGCCTGCCGCCGCGCCGGCTGCCGCCTCGTCGGCCTGCCCCGGGGCGGCTCGCGGCCCGTCGGCGGGTGCGCCGCCGTCGCCGCGCGTCCCCGGCCACGCCGCGGCGAGCACGGTCAGCGCCGCCCCGGTCCGTGCGGCTGGCCACCCCGCGACGTCGTCGGCGCGCGCCGACGCCCACCCGAACCGCGCGTAGCGAGGCGAGCGGTGGCCGACCATCGCGTCCATCGTGTTCAGCGCCCGGTGCAGGGCGACGCCGGGCGCGCCGAGGAGCGCCCCCCAGAGGAGCGGCGCGACGATCGCGTCGGAGGTGTTCTCGGCGACCGACTCCAGCCCGGCGCGGGAGAGCCCGGCGCCGTCGAGCGTCGCCGGGTCGCGTCCGACGAGCGTCGGCGCCAGCGCGCGCGCCCCGTCGAGGTCGCCGTCGGCGACGCGCCGACCGAGCTCCTCGCCGGCGCCGGCGAGCGACCGGCCGCCGAGCGCGGCCCACGTGACGGCCGCCGTGAGCGCGGCCCGGCGCACGGGCGCCGCGCGCCATCGCCGGTCCAGGACGAGGACCGGCCCCGCACCCAGGACCACGCCGGCCACCGCGTACGCCGCGCCGGGTCCGCGCGCGTCGCGCCAGACCCGGGTCTCGAGCGCGGTCATCGTCCGGCCGAACAGGGCCACCGGGTGCGCACGACGCGGGTCGCCGAGGACGATGTCGGCGGCCCAGCCGCCGAGCAGGCCGGCCGCGACGGGCCAGGCGGGGCGCTGCGCGGTCACCGCGCGTCGGGCGTGCCGGCCCGCGCCGCGCGGAGGTGCTCCCTCGGCGGCGTCCAGTTCGCGCGCGTCAGCCGCCAGCGGCCGTCGTGGGCGTGCAGCTCGGTGAGCGACCCGGGGGTCACGTCGATCCGCCACGCGGCGTCGGCCGGGGCGCCGAGGGCCGCCGCGATCGCCGCGCGCACGACCCCACCGTGGGTGATCGCGAGCACCGGATCGGTGGGCTCGGCGGCGGCGAGCGCGCCGAGCCACGTGCCGACGCGCGCGCAGAGCGCTTCCAGCGACTCCCCGCCGGGCGGCGCGAACGTCGGGTCGGTCATCCACGCGACGGCGGCCTGCGGATCCTCGCCGTGGACGTCGGCCAGCGATCGGCCGGCCCAGGCCCCGAACCCGACCTCGCGCAGCGCGTCGTCGACGCGGGCGGCGTCGTGCCCGAGGACGGCCGCGGCCTCCGCGCAGCGGCGCGCGGGCGACCGGCGGGCGTCCGCGCGCGCCGGCAGGTGCGCCGCCAGGGCCAGGAGCTCGGCGCGTCCGCGCTCGTCGAGCCCCTCGTCGGTCGGGAACGCCGCGGCGCGGACGGCGCTCGTGGTCCCGTGGCGGACGAGCAGCAGCCGGACGGTCACGCGGCGGGGATCGGCCGGCCGGTGACGATCGGGGCGAGGGACGCCCCCACGACGGTCCGCAACGCGGCCTCGTCCTCCAGCGGCAGCACGGATTCCGGTGCGGCGAAGAGCGAGAAGGTGATCCGGGCGAGCAGCTCGGCGCTCGTGGCGGCGTCCTGCTCGCGCATCCGGCCGGCGGCGATCTCGGCCTCGAGGTACGCCTGCATGAAGTCCCGGCCGAGCGTCACCAGCGGCTCGCTGCCGGAGGTCACCCGCAGCGCGACGTCCTCGGGCTCCGTCTCGCGCAGGCGGGCCAGCAGCGGCTGGGCGACGACGGCGCGGATCGTCCGCACCAGGAGCTCGACGAGCCGCTCGTCGGGGTCCTCGATGGCGGCGAGCGGTCGGCCGATCTCCTCGAGCTCGCGGCGAGCCTCGCGCATGACCGCGGCGGTGATGAGCTCGTCGCGCTGGGGGAAGCGCCGGTAGACGGTCATCCGCCCGACGCCGGCGCGCTTGGCGATGTCGCCGACGCTCGCGCGGCGGATGCCGATCGCCATGAACTGCTCGAGCGCCGCGTCGAGGATCCGGTCGCGGGTGGGGTCCTCCGCGGACGCGTCGTCGCCGGCGGTGGTTGCTGCGACGACGTCCGGCCCGGGCACGCCTCGATCATGGCAGGAGCAACGGTCGTCCCGTTGTCCCACCCGATCGGGTGGTCCGGGGGTCGCCCGGAACGGACCGCGCCCCGGCTCGCCCGTTCCGGCGGGCGACCGGGGCGCTGGTCGGAGGCGGAGAGAGGGGGATTCGAACCCCCGAACGAGTTTCCCCGTTACACGATTTCCAGTCGTGCCCGTTCAACCACTCCGGCACCTCTCCAGGGACCGACGAGAGTAGCGGGCGCGCGGCCGCGCGCGCGGTGCGGTCAGCGCGTCGCTCGGCCGTGGAGGAACGTCCTCACGCCGGCTGCCACGATCGCGGCGTCCTCGGCTCGGCGGGCCTCGGCGGGCGCGTCCGGCGACCCGGCGTAGGCGGCGCCCTCGCGGCGCAGTCCGACGAGCGCGGTGAGCTGCAGCGCCTCGAGCGCCGGGTCCTCGAGGGCGAGTCGGCCGGCGCCCGCGAGCCGCTCGAGCTCCTCGGCGATCCGTCGCTGCACGCGTCGCGGGCCGGCCTCCTGCCACGCCTCGATCACGTCCTCGGGGAAGTGCCCGGCCTCGGCGTTGATCTGGCGGACCATCGCGAAGTGCTCGGGGTTGCGGCCCCGGTGGCCGCGCATCGCGTGGCCGAGCGCACCGAGGACCGCCACGGGATCGTCGCGGTCGACCCCCTCCAGGCCCTCGGCGACGAGCGCGGCGAAGCCGTCGGAGACCTCCGTCGCGCTCTCCGTCAAGACCTCGGCGAACAGGCGCTCCTTGCTGCCGAAGTGGTTGTAGAGCGTGCGGGTCGAGACGGCGGCCTCGGCGGCGATCGCGTCGATGCTCGCCCGGGCGTACCCGTCGCGGCCGAAGACTCGCCGTGCGGCGACGACGAGGTCGCGGCGCTTGCCGCCGCGCGGCGGCGTCCGCGGCGCGACCGCGTCCGGCGAGGGGGCGTCCCCCGCCGCGTCGTCGTCGTCGGTGGGCGCCACCGGCCCGGTGGCCGCCGCGTCGGCGCCCGGATCCGGACGGGACGGACCGCCGGTGGTCGCCAGGTCGGCGCGGGGCCCGCGAGCAGCGGCGGAGGGCTCGTCGCCGGGGCGGAGGCCGGGAGGCGGGGGCTCGGCGCGGGCGTCCACGTCCCGATCGTCGCAGATCGCGGCCGTGGTGCAACGGTCGTTGTACTTCCGTCCGGTCGTGGTACAACGGTCGTTGTAACGAGCGATGCTCGTCGTCGCGGCGTCCCGGCCGCGATCCCGTCCCACCACCAGGAGGCCCCCGATGACCCCGGACGTCGGAGCCATCACCCCGACCGACCACGACCCCCTGCACTTGGGGGTCGTGGTCGGCAGCACCCGCCCCGGCCGGCGTGCCGACGCCGTCCTGGACTGGGTCCGCCCGCGGGCCGCGTCCCGCTCCACGCTCGACCTCGTCGTGGTCGACCTCGCCGACCACGACCTGCCCCAGCTCGACGAGCCCGCGCCCGCCCGCTACGGCCCGCCGATCCGTGCCCACACCCATCGGCTCGCCGCGGCGGTCGCGCCGCTGGACGCGCTGCTCTTCCTCGTCCCCGAGTACAACCACTCCCTCCCCGGCGTGCTGAAGACCGCGCTGGACCTCCTGAGCGACGAGTGGGCCGACCGCGCCGCGGGCCTCGTGACCTACGGCGCGGACGCCGGCGGCGCCCGGGCGGGCGAGCACCTCCGCGCGGTCCTCGGCGAGCTCGCCGTCGCGACGGT
>JALRCL010000972.1 GCA_023268575.1 Patulibacter sp. | reverse complement strand
CTCGGCCGCGACGCGCACCTCATCCCCGCCGTCGCGCCGCCCGGCGGGTTCGCGGTGATGACGGCGCCGGAGGCCGAGCCGGGCTTCGCGGCGATCCAGGGCCCGGAGACCCTGTGGCAGAACGGCGTCGCGGCGCGCCTGGGCCTGCGGCTGCCGCTCTACCGCCCGGGCCGCGCCGCCGCCCGGATCCAGGCCCCCGTGCTCGTCGCGGTAGGGGACGCCGACGAGACGACCCCGCCGGAGCCGGCCGCGAAGGTCGCCGCGGCGGCGCCCCGGGGCGAGCTCGTGCGCTACCCGGTCGGGCACTTCGACGTCTACCTCGGCGAGCCGTTCGAGCGGGCGATCGCCGACCAGCTCGACTTCCTCGGCCGGCACGTGCCCGTCGGCACCTGACCGGGGCGTCCCCGGACCGGCAGCCCTGAGCGTGCGGCCGCGGTCACATGGTCACGCCGTCCGCCCCCGCCAGTTCGACGGTGCGCCCGATCGGGTCGCCGTCGAGCAGCGCGGCGACGGTCGCGGCGTCGGTCGTGCGGGCGAAGGCCCGCCGCCCCGCGGCGTCGAGGGCCACCACGATCCCCGCGGTCGGCGACCCGTCGCGTTCGTAGGCGACCGTGAACGTCTCGATCGTGAACGTCCCGCGCGGGTCGGCGACGACCTCCCGCCGCGGGCCGGCGTCGACGGTCGCCTGCACGTCGTGGGCGGCGAACGGGCGCGCCGGGGGCGTCGCGGAGAGCAGGACCGCGGCGTGCTTCGTCATGTACCAGCCGACGGCGGTCGACAGCCCGATCGCGTCGGGCTGCTCGCGGAGCCGCTCGACGAGTCGGACGAGCGCATGCGTGACGTAGTCGTTCGCCGGACCGCCGAAGTAGTGCAGGCCGCCGGTGACCGTGAGCGGGCGCGCGAGGTCGTGCTCGTCGAAGCCGAGCTCGCGCGCCGCGATCTGGACGGCGCAGGGGAAGCAGGAGTACAGGTCGACCGGCCCGAGGTCTCCGACCGCGACGCCGGCGTGCTCGCGCAGCGCGGCGCCGATCGCGGCGATGGCGGGCGAGCGGTCCAACTCGTCGCGCTCGCCGACGAACCAGTGGTCGTGCGCGCCCGCCAGCGCGTGCGGGAAGACCCAGCGGTCGCGGGCGATGCCGGCGGCCTCCGCTGCGCCGGCGGAGCAGACGAGCAGCGCCGCGCCTTGGTCGACGGTGATGTCGGCGACCATCGACTTCGGGTACGGGTCGCTGATCGGCCGGTTGCCGGGACCGGGCAGGCCGGCGGCCTCGGCGGAGACGGCCTCGCGCCGCCAGGCGTCCGGGTCGGCGGCGGCGACCTCGCTGTAGCGCGACCACCACGACCCGATCCACCGCTGCTGCTCCTCGGTCGTGCGGCCGGCGCGGTGACGCAGGCGGTGCTCGAACAGCGGGTAGTAGCTCGCCGGCACGGCGAGTCCGGCCGCGAGCTCCTCCGGGAGCGACGGCGGCCGGTCGGTGCCGATCAGGCGGTCCGGCGCGGTGCCGTCCTCCTGCGTCGGCCAGCCCGTCGCCTCGCCCCGGCTCATCGCGCGGCGGAACGCGGTGACGACCTCCCCGCCGGCCAGCAGGGCGACGTCGAGCTGGCCGGCGCCGATCCTCGTGGCGAGGTCGCCGAGCAGCGCCAGCGGCCCGTTGCCGCCGATGACGGAGCGGACCGTCTCCGCGGCCGGGATCCCGAGCTCCTCGCGCAGCAGCAGGGCCGGATCGGGGATCGGCCACGAGAACACGTCGACGACGGCCACGGCGCCGGCCCGGGCGAGCAGATCCGCCCCGCCGGCCCCGGCGTCGTCGGCGGCGCGACGGGCCGCGGCGGCCATGAGGCCCAGCGGCGTGGCGTCGCCGTCGCGGTCGGTGATCTGGCCGACGCCGACGATCACGGGCGTCCGAGGGTCCACGGTGGTCACGGTCGCGGATGATGCCAGAGCAGGATGTGGCACCTCCTACTTTCCTCACGCCGGCCGATGCGGCCGGACCGCGGGCGGCGTCCTCGCTCCCGAGCGTCGCGGGTCGGCGCCGCTCGTTCCCGACCGCGGATCGACGCCGCGCGCGCGCATCCCCGTCCCGCGGCAGCCGCACGCGGCCCGCGCCCGGTCGCGGTCAGGAACCCGCGCTGGCCAGGCGCGGCACGGTGTCAGGCCTTCATCTCCGCGATCGTGGCCGCGATCAGGTCGCGGGTCCGGTCGCGCAGGGCGGGGATGTCGTCCTTGCTGAGGCCGGTGGTCTCGATCGGGTCGAGCACACGCACCTCGGCGTGGGTCACGTTCATCTTCCAGCTGCCCTTCACGAGCGCCTCGCGCGCGCCGACGAGGGCGAGCGGGAGGATCGGGCACTGCTGCTCGATGGCGAGCCGGAAGGCGCCGTCCTTGAACTCGCCGAGCTGGCCCTCCTGGCTGCG
>JALRCL010000921.1 GCA_023268575.1 Patulibacter sp. | reverse complement strand
TCGTCGCCGAGCTGCTCGGCGCGCTGAACCTCGACTGGGCGCCGTGGGCGAACGTCGCGACGATCCTCGGTGCGGTCGCGTTCGCGGTCGCCGGGGTCGCGGTCGTCAACCGGATCCGGGGCCGCCGGGCGCTCGCGGTGCCCGAGGACCTCGGCCGCGCCGAGCTCGCCGGATTCGTGCTGATCCCGGCGCTGCTGCCGCTGGTCTTCAACGGGCAGGTCACGAGCGCCCTCGTGACCGCGGGCGCGAACCTCGCGCTGCTCGCGCTCGTCGCCCTGACGTTCGGCTTCGGGGTCGGCTCGATCGTGCTCTGGGCGGTGCGGCGACTCGCGGGACAGCTCGCGCTGTCGCTGAACCTCCTCGCACGCGCGATCCCGCTGCTGCTGCTGTTCGCGATCGTCCTCTTCATCAACACCGAGATGTGGCAGGTCTTCGCCGGGATGCGCGACGCGTCGCTCGTCGCGGTCGCGCTGCTCATCGCCGTCGTCGCCACGACCTTCCTCGGCGCCCGGATCCCGCGGGAGGTCGAGCTGCTGGAGCGCGAGGTGCTCGGCGAGGACGACGAGACGCCGCCGCTGCGCCGGGCGCAGCGGATCAACGTCGGCCTCGTCCTGCTCGTGAGCCACGGCCTGCAGGCGATCGTCGTGACGCTCGCCGTCGCCGGCTTCTTCGTCGCGTTCGGGATGCTCGTCATCGAGCGCGAGGTGCAGGAGTCGTGGACGGGCACCGGCGGCGACCAGCTCTTCGCCACGACGGTCCTCGGCGTCCCGCTGCGGCTGACGCTCGAGCTCGTGCACGTCGCGGTGGCGATCGGCCTCGTCTCCGGGCTCTACTACGCGATCAGCGTCCTCATGGACGGCGGGTATCGCGACGAGTTCCTCGGCGAGCTGACCGGCGACCTGCGGCGGACGTTCGCCGCCCGCGCCGAGTACCTCGCGCTGCGCGAGCGGGCCCTCGCCGTCTGAGAGAACGGTGAGACCGGCGCAGCCGCGCGCCGCGTGCGTGGCAGATTGGTGGCGGCACCCGTGCCGGGTGCCGGTCCCCTCCGGACCGTTCCACCGCGGCCGCCCGGTCCGTCGCGACCGGCCGCGCCGCCGTCCCCCCGAGGAGCTCCATGTCCCCCCGACGTCTTCGCGCGGCGCTCGTCGCGCTGCTCTCCCTGCTGCTCGTCGCCGTGACGATCCCGGCCGCCGCCCAGGCGGCGAAGGTCCGCGCGCCCGGTGCCTGGAAGGCGAGCAACACGTACCTCGTCCGCGTCGACCTCGACGGCCGCAAGCAGCCGAAGCTCAAGCCCGTCGCGAAGGTCAACCACGTGAAGGCCGGCCAGTGGGTCCGGATCAGCTGCCAGGTCCGCGGCCAGAGCGCCTACGGCTCGACCCTGTGGGCGAAGGTCGGCGGCCTCTACGTGCCCGACCACTACCTGAAGACCTACACCGACGGGTTCATTCCCGGCGTCCCGCGCTGCCGGACGACGAAGCGCGCCAGCGGCCCCTCGCTGGCGACCCTGCGCAGCGTCGCCCGGCAGGTCGCGATGGAGCAGGTCCGCGGATCGCTCTACCGCCAGTACAAGGAGCGCTACGGGTCGGCGAAGGCCAGCGGCCGGAAGCTCAACTGGGGCAAGGACGGCTGCAGCATCCCGTCGCTGCCGGGCTGGACGAAGCTCCTCGCGCCGGGTCTCGGCGTCGGCTCCGACGGCGTGCGCGCCGGGCTGCGCCGCTTCTTCGAGGCCTCGTGCGACCGGCACGACTTCGGCTACCGCAACTACGGCCCGAAGCGGGGCGGCCTGCAGGTCCAGCCGACGCGTGCCGGGAAGGACGCGATCGACACGCGCTTCCGCTCGAACATGTTCCGGCAGTGCGACAAGGAGATGATCATCGGCCTGCGCGGGCGCTGCAAGGCGGTCGCCGAGGTCATCTACCAGGCGGTCCATCGCAAGGGCGACTCCGCCTTCTTCAAGAAGTGAGCGCCGGTCGGCCCGCGCGACGCGGGCCGACCACCGGGCCGCGGCCCGG
>JALRCL010000875.1 GCA_023268575.1 Patulibacter sp. | reverse complement strand
ACCTCGAAGTCGACGAGGATCTCGGGACGCTCGAGCGTGGCCTCCGACGACGCGGCGGCCGCCGCGGCAGCCGTCGACTTCGCCGGCTTCTTCGCCGAGGCGGGCGGCAGCAGGAACTTCACGACGTCGGCCCCCGACGACGGCCTCGACTGCGGCGGCTACGGCGCGCGGGCGGTCGACGTCGCGGTGCCGACCCGCAACAACGTCACGACGACGAAGGACGGCGGCTTCACGACGACCGGCTGCGCGACGAGCTTCGCCGCCCCGACGGCCGCCGGCATCGCGACGATCCTCTTCGGGATCGACCCGACCGCCACGCCCGCCGACGTGAAGGCCGCGATCGTGGACAGCGCGCGGAAGGTCCCGGCCTGGAGCGGCAAGTCCGTCAGCGGGGGCGTCGCCGACGCCGAGGCGGCCGTCCGCCTCTTCCAGGAGCGACGCGGCATCCCCGCCGCGACCGCACCGGGCACCGGGAGCGGGACGGGGACCGGCACCTCGCCGGGCGGCCCGACGACGCCGACCACCGGGGCCGACCGCGTCAAGCCGGTCCTCACCCTGCGCCGCCGCAGCCTCTCCCGGCGGGCGGTCCGCCTCACCCTGCGCAGCAGCGAGGCCGCGACGGTGCGCCTCGCGATCGAGCGGCGTGGAACCGGCCGCCGCGTCTCGGGCGCCTGCCGGGCGGCGACCTCGGCGAACCGCCGTCGGCCGCGCTGCACCCGCTGGAGCGTCCGGCGCAGCACGTCGATCACCCTCGCCGCCGGCAAGGCCGGCGTCGCCCCGGCGGCCGCGCGCACCGTCAGCCTGCCGCTCGTCGACGCCCGCCGACGCGCCCTGCCGCGCGGCAGCTACCGCGTCGTCGCCCGGACGACCGACCGCGCCGGCAACGCCGGCACCGTCCGGCGGCTGACGCTGCGGGTGCGCTGATGCGCCCCTCGCGATCGCGCGGCGCGCGCCTCGGCGCGGCCGCCGTCCCGAGCGCCGCCGCGCTCGCCGTCGGGATGACGGCCCTCGGCGCGCTCCCGGCCTCCGCGCCGGCCGCGCCGGCGACGGCGATCCGCGTCGGCGGACCCAGCGCACCCGGCGACGCGAAGGTCGCGCTCGTCGGGACGGGCGCCCGCCTCGCCGGACGCCGGTTCACCGTCGTGGACCGCCGCGGCCGGACCGTGCTGCGCGGGCGCCTGACGGCGGCGAGCGGTTCGCCGAGCCCGTGGCGGCGCGTCTGGCGGGCCGACCTCTCGCGGATCACGCGCCCGGGCGCGTACCGCGTTCGCGCCGCCGGCCGGACCTCCCGTGCCTGGACGGTCCGCTCCGGCGCGTCCTCGGCGCCCGTCCGGACGATCCTGCGCTTCTTCGCCGCCAACGCCGACGGACGCGAGCCCTCCCCCGTCCACGGACCCTCCCACCTGCAGGACGCGATCGTCGCCGACGGCCCGCTGGCCGGGCAGCGCGTCGACCTCACCGGCGGCTGGATGGACGCCGGCGACACGCTGAAGGTCACGCACACGACGGCCTACGCCACCGCGGCCCTGCTCGCGGCCGCGCGGCTGGACCCGGCCGACGCGCCCGCCCTGCGCGCCGCGGCCGAGGTCGGCGTGCGCTGGCTCGTGAAGGCGCACCCGGCGCCGGGCGTCTTCATCGCCCAGGTCGGCGACGCCCGCGACCACGAGGTCGGGTTCCGCGACCCCGCCGCCGACGACGCCTCGTCCGCGCCGGGGATCGGCGTCCGCGTGGCGTACCCGGGCATCGGCGGGGACCTCGGGGGCAAGGTCGCCCTCGCGCTCGCGCTCGCGGCCGAGACCCGGCCGGCCGGGGGCGAGCGCGACGCGCTCGTGACGGCGGCGCGCGAGTGGTACGACGCGGGCCGGGCGACCGGCCGCACGATGCCGCAGCTGCCCGACCCGGCCGGCGACTTCTACGTCGGCGACACGCAGGACGACGCGCTCGCCGCGGGTGCGGCGGCGCTGCACCGCGTCACGGGCGACCCGGCGCTGCTGCAGGACGCCGTCACCCACCTGGCCGCGTTCGAGCCCGACGGGCGGCTGAGCTGGAACGCGCTCGCGGGCCTGGCCGCGGCGGACCTCTGCGGGCGCCTCGGCGCGCCGGCCGCGGGCGACGCCGCCGCCCGCGACGCGGGATGCGGAGCGCTCGTCGCCCAGGGCCGTGCGGCGATCGCCCGCGCCGGTCGGAGCGCGTTCGCAACGCCCGGCGCGATCGGCTGGGGCCAGACGGGCGAGAACGGTGGAGCCGGGACCCTCGCGACGCTCGCCGGGCGGGCCGGGCTCGCCCGCGGTCTCGCGGTCGGCGCCGCCGCTCGCGACTGGCTCCTCGGCCGCAACCCGTGGGGCGCGAGCTTCGTCGCGGGGCTCGGCCCGTCGGCGCCGCGAGCGCTGCACCACTGGGCATCGCTCCGCGGTCCCGGGCTGCCGGTCGGCGCGGTCGTCGGCGGACCGGCGCCGCGGGACGAGATCCTGCGGCAGGGGTTCGGCGCCCCCCGGGCGAGCCCGTTCAGCACGACGGCCGCGACGTACGAGGACCGCGTCGAGGACTACGTGACCTCGGAGCCCGCGCTGGACTACGCGGCCTCCTCCGTCCTGCTGCTCGCCGCGCTGCAGGCGCGCTGACCGCGGCCGAGCCGTGGGCTTCCACCTGCCTCGTGGGACGCGCCGTCGCCGCGACCCCGATCGGACCGTCGCACCGGCGCGGGCGCGGGTCCCGGACCGTCCCGGGACCCGCGCCCTCGATCCCTCGCCGCGCCGGGGCTATCCTCGCGCCATGCGGATCCTCGTCGTCGAGGACGAGGGGGACCTCGCCACGGCCGTGGCGGAGCGCCTGCGGGTCGAGGGCCTCGGCGTCGACGTCGCGCCGACCCTCGCCGAGGCGCGCTTCCTCGCCGACCTCCACGAGTACGACGCGGTCGTCCTCGATCGGCGCCTGCCCGACGGCGAGGGGCTCGAGCTCTGCGCGGAATGGCGGGCGGCGGACCTGCGCACGCCGATCCTCATGCTCACCGCGATGGACCGGACGGACGACGTCGTCGCCGGGTTCACCGGAGGCGCCGACGACTACCTGACGAAGCCGTTCGCGACCGAGGAGCTCGTCGTGCGCGTGCACGCGCTGCTGCGCCGGCGACCGACGCGCAGCCACGAGGTGATCGTCGCCGGCGACCTGCGGATCGAGCCGTCCCGGCGGCGCGTCCGGCGCGACGGCGTGATCGTGCCGCTGACGACGAAGGAGTTCGCGCTGCTCTCCTACCTCGCCGATCGCGTCGGCGAGGTCGTCGAGCGGTTCGACATCCTCGAGCACTGCTGGGACCACGCCTACGAGCCCGGCTCGAACATCATCGACGCGCACGTCGCGGCCCTGCGGCGCAAGCTCGGCGCGGGCGCGATCGAGACGGTGCGCGGCGCCGGGTACCGCCTGGTGGACGGCGGATGAGCCCGGCCCGCGGCGGAACGAACGGGCGGCGCCGGTGAGCAGCCTCGACCTGCGGCGCCTGCGACGACGGCTGACCGCCTCCTACGCCGCGGTCTCGCTCGTCGTGCTGGCGGTGCTCTGCGCGGTGGCGATCGTCCAGGTCGGCGACCGGCACCACGAGGAGCTCGACCGGCGCCTGGAGCGCACGGCCCTGGCGGCGTCGGGGTTCGCCTACCCGGAGGGCGACCCGAGCCGCCTCGTCGTCGACCGGCAGCCCGATGGCTACTTCGGACCGCAGCGCCGTCCCGGGTCGCCGGTAGTCGTCGTCGCGGCCTCCTCCGGGCGCGTGGTCGCCGGCCCTCCGGGGACCCTCGACGCCGCGGGTGCCCGGGACGCGCTCGCGCTCGTGGGCGACGGGCGTCTGCTCCGGGTCCGCGACGACGCGGTCGGTGACGAGCCGGTGCGGCTCGCGTCCGCGCCGGTGAACGGCACCGACGGCGTGCTCGCCGCGATCGTCGCCGTCGAACCGCTGGCGGCGACCCGCAGCGACACCCGGCGCGACGGGCTGCTCATCGCCCTGGGCACCCTGGGCCTGTGGCTGCTGACCGCGCTGGCGGGCTGGCTGCTGGCCGGGCGGGCGCTGCGTCCCGCGCGGCTCGGCGCGGCGCGCGAGGAGGCGTTCCTCGCCGACGCCGCCCACGAGCTGCGCACGCCCGTGGCGGTGATCCGTGCCCGGGCCGAGCAGGCGCTGCGCGAGCAGGGCCCGGACGGCCCCGCGGCCGGCGCGCTGGAGGCGATCGAGCGGGCGGCCGAGCGGGCTTCCGGGACGATCGGCGACATGCTCGAGCTCGCGCGGCTGGACGCGCGCCGCGGGCGGTTCGAGCGCGAGCCGCTGCGCCTGGACCTCCTGCTGGAGCAGCTCGTGGAGGAGCACGAGGAGCGGGCGGCCGCGGCGGGGGCGGCGATCGCGCTCGACGCGCCGGACCCGGTCGTCGTGCGCGCCGACGAGCGGCTCCTCGGCCGCGCGATCGCGAACCTCCTGGAGAACGCGATCCGCTACGGCGCCGACGGCGGGGAGATCGCCGTGCGGCTGGAGGCCGGCGGCGAGGAGGCCATCGTCGAGGTGCGCGACCGCGGGCCGGGCGTGCCGCCGGCCCAGCACGCGGCGGTCTTCGACCGGTTCCACCGGGCCAGCGGCACGGCGGGCGGCTCGGGACTCGGGCTGCCGATCGCGCGGCTCGTGGCCGAGGCGCACGACGGCGGCCTCGAGCTGGTGCCGCCGGACGAGGCCCGGCCCGGCGCGTGCTTCCGCCTCCGGATCCCGCGCGAGCCGGCCGGCTGACGCGGCGCGACGGCGCCGCTCAGGTCGTGTACTCGGCGTTCAGCGTCACGTACTCGTGGCCGAGGTCGGAGAAGTAGACCTCGGTCTCGTTCGCGAACTGGGCCGGGCGCCCGGCGTCGTCCACGGCGCTGCCGAGCGTCACCTCGTAGTCGACCTCGCGGCCCTGCACGAGGACCTCGAGCGCCGGGCGGTCGAAGACGACCTCCTGGCCGTCGCGGCAGACCTCGACCCCGGCGATCCGCACCCCGACCGGGGTCAGGCGCGGACCCGGCAGGACCGCGCCCACCGCCTGGACGATCCGCCCCCAGTTCGGATCGCCGCCGTAGAGCGCGGTCTTCACGAGCGGCGAGTTGCCGATCTGGCGCGCGACGCGCTCGCAGGCGGGGCCGTCGGGACCCTGCACCACGACGCGCCCGATCCGTCGGGCGCCCTCGCCGTCGGCGACGATGAGCAGCGCGAGCTGGCGCAGCAGCGCGTCGAGCGCGAGGCCGAAGCGCTGCTCGTCCTCGCTCTCGGGGACGACGCGCACGCCGCTGGCCCCGGACGCGATGAGGACGGCGGTGTCGCTCGTGGAGAGCTGCCCGTCGACGGTGATCCGGTCGAAGCTCCGCTTCACCGTGACGCCGAGGAGGAGGTCGGCGGTGCGGGGATCGAGCGCCGCGTCGGTGGCGATGAAGCAGAGCATCGTCGCGAAGCTCGGCTGGATCATCCCGGCGCCCTTCGCGACCGCGTAGAGCGTCACCTCGCCGCCGGAGAGCGCGACGCGCACGGTCGCCGTCTTCGGGAAGAGGTCGGTCGTCTCGATGCCCTGCCGGAAGTCGTCGTCCCCGTCGGCGGCCAGGACGCTCGCCGCGGTGGCGATCCCGCGCGGCACGACGTCCATCGGCAGCGGTACGCCGATGACGCCGGTGGCGGCCACGGCGACCCGGTCCTCGTCGACCCCGGTCGCCTCCGCGGCGGCCGAGCGGACCTGTCGCGCGACCGCGAACCCGTCGCGCCCGGTGCCGGCGTTCGCGTTGCCGCTCGTCACGACGACGGTGCGCAGCGCCTCCAAACGGGAGGTCTCGCGAGTGACGAGCACCGGCGGCGCCGCGGTCCCCGAACGCGTGAACCGGGCCGCGCTGACGGCGTCGGGCGCGTCGCACGTGAGCAGGGCGACGTCGTGGTTGCCCGACGGCTTGATGCCGGCGTGGACCCCGGCCGCCCGGAACCCCAGCGGGAGCCCACGATCGGCGACCCCGACGATCGACTCGGGGACCTCGACCCAGCGGGACCGGAAGAACGGCTGCGGCTCGTCGGGGGTCGCGTCCGGGACGGTCGTCATCGGCGGCGAGTCTACGACGGGGCCTCGCCGCGCGACCGGCGGCGCCACGACGCCGGGCCGTCGGAGCCCGGCGTGTCGCGGACCGCCGGCCGCCTCGCGACATCGGCCCCTCGAAGATCAGCCGTCGGCGAGGCGCAGCTCCACGCGCCGGTTCCTCGCCCGGCCCGCCGGATCGTCCTGGCCGTCCGGAGTCCGTTCGTCGGCCAGCGGCTCGGACTCCCCCGCGCCCCGGACCGCGACGACGACGCTCGCCGGCAGGACGCCGCGCACGGCCCGGGCGACCGCGGACGCGCGCCGTCGCGAGAGCGCGAGGTTGTAGCGGGCACTGCCGCGGCCGTCGGTGTGGCCGACGATCCGCAGCGTCCCGGTGGTCCGCCCGTCGAGCGCGCGCTGCGCGAAGCGTCGGAGCGCCGCGCCACGACCGGGCGTGATCGCCGCGCGGCCGAAGTCGAAGAGCACGTCGGTCCCCAGCGCGATCGCGTCCCCCTCGGGCCGCGGCAGCGGCTCGACCTCCGCGACCACGCGCTCGACCGGCGCCCGGGCCGGCGCGATCGAGGCGGCGACCTCCTCGGGCGTCGGCCATCCGGCGGCCGCGGCCGGCAGCAGGAGCGACCCGAGCCCGATCGCCAGCAGCGAGCGTGCGACGAGGCACCCGCGCGAGCCATCCGCCCGACGGGTCATCGCCGGGTCACCGGGATGTCGCGGAACACCGGCCAGTGCCCGATCTGGACGTCCATGCGCTCGACCGAAGCCGGCGGGGCGGCGAACTGCCAGCTCAGCTCGATCGGCGTTCCTCCCGGCGCGCCCGTGACGAGGCTGCGCGACCGCAGGACCTCGCCGTCCGCGTCGGTGAGCGGGAGGTGCCGACGCAGGTGCTCCACGTCGAGGAGCTCCGCCTTCCCGCGGTCCTGGGGCATGCCGGGATCCAGCTCGAACAGCGTCGGCTGGCCGCCCAGCGACGACTTCCGGGAGTCCCAGTGGTCCAGGACGACCGCCGCGCGCAGCGTGACGACGCGGCCGCGCGCGGCGAGCGAGCGGACGACGAGCCGCGCGGAGGCTCGCGTCCCGGCCGGGGCGCGGTCGGGCGCCATGACGCCGACGCGGCGCGCGGCGAGGACCTGCCGGTCCTCGGCAGCCGTCGCCGCGCGCGTCGCCGCGGCCCGGGCGTCGCCTCCGCCGGTGGTGAGATCGGCGTGCGCGGGGCCGGCCGAGGGTGCCGGCCCATCACCGCCGCAGGCGCTCAGCGTCATCGCGACGCCGAGCGTCGCGATGGCGAGGGTCGTCGAACGTCGCGGGTGCAGCACGACCGCGACGCTAGGCGGGCCGGCGCGGAGCGTGAGCGGCGCGCCGTGCCGATCGGGCGCCGCGATCGTGCCGGATCTGCGCGGTGCTTCCCTCCGTGCCCGGCCGGTACGCGCAGGACCCGGGTGCGGGCGCCCTGGCGCCCGACGCCCGGCCCGGGCGCGTCAGACGGCGGCGGTCGCCGGCAGCGCGGCGACGAACCGCTCGACCTGCGCGGCGAGTGCCTCGGGCTGCTCCTCCGGCACCCAGTGGCCCGCACCCTCGATCGTCTCGACCGTGACGTTCGCCGGCCCGAGCGCCTGGGAGACGAGCTTCGGCGTGAGCACGCCGTCCCGGGTGCCGGGCAGGAAGAGCAGCGGGACGTCGGTGACCGGCGCCTGGTAGCGGCCGCGCAGCCCGGCGGGCGCCTCCGCGAGGAGGAAGCGGCGGTACATCGCCGCACCGGCGCGTGCGCGCGCGGGATCGCGATAGCGCTCGAGGTAGACCTGCTGCTCGGCCTCCGGCCACGCCTTGGAGCGGTCGTGGCTGCCGAGGCGGTAGACCGTGCGCAGGAAGCGCTGCCCCCGGAGCCGGTGCGCGAGGGGCCCGATCGGACCGCCCGCCACGAGCTGGTAGCCGAAGCGGCGCAGCTCCCGCACCGGGACGGTCGTCCACGGGGCGAGGATCGCGGTGGCCACGACGCCCGCCACGCGTCCGGGCGCGCGGCCCGCGACGAGCAGCGACACCCAGGCGCCCCAGTCGTGCCCGACGAGTACCGGGCGCTCGAGGCCCAGGACGTCGAGCAGGGCGATGACGTCGTCGGCGAGCGTCCGCTTGTCGTAGGCGTCGCCGCCGGGCGCCGGGACGTCGCTCCACCCGTGCCCGCGCAGGTCCACCGCTACGACGTGGTGGCGCTCCGCCAGCAGCGGGATGACCTTGCGCCAGCACCACCAGTGCTGCGGCCAGCCGTGGAGCAGGACGAGCGCCGGGCCCTCCGCGGCGTGCTCGACCCCGGCCTCGGCCACGTGGAGGCGCAGGCCGCTCGGCAGGCGCTCCCAGCGATGCGTGACGCCCGGCAGATCGGGCGGTGCGACGGCGGACATGCGCAGAGCGTAGCGCCCCGCACCGCGCTGCCTACGTTGCCGTAGGAACGATCCCGCGAGGCCGCCTTCGACGCGTCGACCGTGCCGCTCTGGTGCCGGGCGGCCGCGGCCCCGCGCCGCGTCCCGTCAGCGCCGCACGACGACCCGGGTCGGGCGCCGCGTCCCGCTGGAGACGGTCACGCTCATCGTCGTGCTCGCCCGGCGCGCGAGGGCCCGACGCGCGGCGACCGCCGGCTTCAGCCGCAGGCGCCACGTCGTGGTCCGGGCCGTGCGGCCCGTCGCGATCGTGCGCGAGCGCAGACCGAGGCGGCGCGCGGTCGACGCCGGCACGCGGAGCGTCACGCGGACGCGGCGCGCCGACGGCGCCGTGCCCCGCACGAGCACGCCGCGGCGGGCGAACGCGCGCAGCGTGATCCGGGTCCGGCCCCCCGAGCGCAGGCGCACGGTCGTGGCCCGACTCGGCACAGCCGCCGGGGCCGCCGGTGCAGCGGCGCCGGTCAGCGCCGGATCAGCGGGCGTGCCGGCGGCGTCGCCGACGGGCAGGCGCAGCGCGATCCGGCGCAGGTCGACGCTGCCGGCGCTCGTCGTCAGGCCGTAGACGTTGGAGCCGTCGACGATCTGGAGCCGGTAGCGGCTGCCCGGCGTGACGTGCATCGCCACCGCCTCGAGCGGCCGCTCGACCTCGCGCTCCTTGCCGTCGAGCGTCACCGGGATCGGCGTCACCTGGTTGCCGACGACGAGGTTGCGTCGCTCGTCGACGAGCTGCGCGTAGAGGTGCGTGCTCGGCGTCGTGGCGGTGCCGCGGTAGCGCAGGCGCACCACGGGCTCGCCGACGACCTCCTTCGTCGTCGTCTGCGCCGGCACGCGGACCTCGACCGCGCCGGCCGGGGCCGGCAGCGCCGCGACGAGCAGCCCACCGAGCGTCGAGAGCGGCGTGACGGTCAGGCGCCCCGAGCCGACGGCGCTGATCTCGCCCGCGTCGCGCAGGGGGAAGTCGGCGGCCGAGCGCAGCGCGCCGTCGTCGGCGGTCCACTCGAACCCGGGGCCGATCGGCGCATCGCGATCGTCCTTGAGCCAGCGATCCATCCAGGCGAGGACGCGCTGGACCATCACCTTCTCGGCGCCGTTGCCGGTGCGGCAGATCCCGTGACCGCCGCAGAACCAGATGACCTTCGCCGGCGTCCCCGCCTGCCGCAGCAGCCGCCGCATCTCCAGCGACTGGCTCGGGGTGAAGAGCGTGTCGGCGGTGCCCTGGAGGATCAGCGCGGGCGCCCGGACGTTCGCGATGCCGTCACCGGTCGAGCGCGCGGCGAGGTAGTCGTTGAGCGCGCCGTCGCTGCGGCCCGTCACCGCGCCCTGGATGGCGAGCTGCAGCAGCTCGCCCGGCATCGCGCCGAGCTCTGGGCCCTGGGGCGCGAGGACGCCGAGCGGCAACCCGGTGGCCTCCCCGAGCCCGACGAGCGGCAGGCCCCAGCCGAGCTTCAGCCGACCGTCCCGACCGAGCGCCTGGACGAGCGAGGTCCACGAGATCGCCGGGACGAGCGCATCCACGCGGCGGTCGCGCGAGGCGAGCGCCCACTGGATCCCGCCGCCGTAGGAGGCGCCGTGCATCCCGACACGCGGGTCTCCGGGCGCGTCGAGCTGTGCCTCGGGCCGACGCGCGACGTAGTCGACGATCGCCGCCGCGTCGCGACCGTCGACCTGCGGCGAGTCGAGGCCGATCTCGCCGCCCGAGCGCCCGAAGCCTCGGGAGTCGTAGGTGATGGTGTTGTAGCCGCGGGCCCGGAACCGCCCGGCCCCGATCTGCCCGAGCGCCGTCTCGAAGGCGTCGGCCTCGACCTCGGTCGTCTCGCGCGTCAGGCCGAAGCCGTGCGTCATGACGACCGTCGGCGCCCGCTCGCCGGCCTTCAGGCCCTGCGCGGGCAGGAACTCGGCGTTGAGCTTCGTGCCGTCGAACGACGTGACCGTGACCTGCTCGGCCGTGGCCGGCGCGGCGGCGAGCAGACAGGCGGCGACCGTGGCCGCCCCGACCCAGGAGCTCCTCATCGACCCAGGATACCGCCGGTAGGAACCCGCGCGACGCCGAGGACGAGGTCGTCCCGTCCGGACATTCGGCCACCTCGCCGTCGTCGGCTCCCGCGGCCCGACGGCAGCGCCGTCGTGTCACGCAACCGCTCGTTCGTCCCGTCGAGGAACCCATGACCGTCCCCCGCCTCTCCCCCGCGCTGGCCCTCTGCGCGTCGTCCCTGCTCCTCCTCGCGGCGCCCGCGGGCGCGGCCCCGCTGAAGGGCACCGACTTCCGCGCGAGCGTGCCGGACGGGTGGACGCTGCGGGCGGAGCGCCCGGGCGGTGGCACCCGGACGTTCTACGCCGCGTCGGCCGGCCGCCTCGACGCCGTGAACGTGCCGCGACGAGGACGGCTCGGCCTCGCGCTTCTCGACTGCCGCCTCACGACGGCGGGACGACGGATGTCGCTCTCGACCCTGGCGACGCGCACCGTGGGCTTCCCGCGATCGGCGAGCCGGATCCGCCGGCTCCGGCGCGGGACGACCAGCGTCGACGGGACGAGGGCCGTCTTCCTACGGTTCCGCTACCGCTACCGCGGCCGCACGATCTACCAGGCGAACGTCGTGACCCGCCGCGCCGGGCGCCTCGTCTTCATCGAGACGACCTCCGACCTCTCGCGACGCCCGTCGAACGACCGCGTCCGCGGGCGCTTCCTCTCCACCTGGCAGTGGCGGTGAGCCAGCACCCGCCCGCCCCCTAGCCGTCCAGGCCCTCGGTCTCCGGCCGGCCGTAGGCGAGGTTCAGCGACTGGATCGCCTGGGAGGACGTGCCCTTCCAGAGGTTGTCGATCGCGCCGAAGGCGA
>JALRCL010000043.1 GCA_023268575.1 Patulibacter sp. | reverse complement strand
ACCCGTGACGAGGACGGCTACGAGACGCCTGGGAGCGTGCTGGAGACGAACGCCGCCGACCAGCCGTTCCTCGTCGACACGATCCTCGAGCAGGTTCGCGCCCACGGCCTGGAGCCGCGCGTCGTGCGGCACCCCGTCGTCGGCGTGCAGCGCGACGAACGCCGTCGACTGCGGCGGATCATCGCCCTCGACAGCGACCCGACGGCCCACGATCCCGGCACGCCGCAGGAGCAGGAGGGCACGCACGCGGAGTCGCTGGTGCACGTCGAGTTCGATCGCCGGCTGCGGCCCGACGAGGTCGCCGCCCTGGAGGACGCCGTCCGCGGCGCGCTCTCCGACGCGCGCCGGGTCGTCGCCGACTTCCGCGCGCTGCGCGAGCGCGTGCAGGAGATCGCCGACGCCGTCGCCCGGGACGGCGACGGCCGGACGTTCGCGCGCGTCGGCCGCGACGGCCTGCGCCCGGGCGACGACGTGGCGACGGCCACCGACGAGGATCCCGGCGACGATCCGGACGAGGTCGCCGCGTTCCTGCGCTGGCTCGGCGAGGAGAACGCCGTGCTGCTCGGTGCCGCCGACCACCGGCTCGACGACGGCACGCTCGTCGACGGCAGCGCCCTGGGGCTGCTCGTCCCCGAGCAGGCCGGCGCGGCCGGCCGGGAGTCGATCGATCCGCCGGCCGAGGGCACGCTCGAGCGCCTGCGCGGCGGCGAGCTGATCTCGATCGGCCACACGGTCGCGCTCTCCCCGGTGCACCGCCGGGCGCGGATGGAGGACGTCGCGGTGCGGGTCGACGGCGACGACGGTCCGCTCCTGCGTCGGGTCGTCCTGCTCGTGGCCTCGCGCGCGTACGCGTCGCCGGCCAGCGAGATGCCGCTCCTGCGCGGCACGCTGCACCGGATCCTCCGCGACGAGCGCGTGCTGCCGGGCTCGCACGACTGGAAGGCGATCGTCGCGCTCTTCGACTCCTTCCCGAAGGACGAGCTGTTCGCCCTCTCGGCCGCCGACGTGCGCCGCACGCTCGTCCGCTTCGTCGACCTCGGCCCGGGCCGCGTGGCCCTGCACGCGCGCGAGACCGCCGACGGGCGGACGGCGACGGTCGTCGTCGCGGTGCCGCGCAG
This sequence comes from Patulibacter sp., assembly GCA_023268575.1. Taxonomy (GTDB): domain Bacteria; phylum Actinomycetota; class Thermoleophilia; order Solirubrobacterales; family Solirubrobacteraceae; genus Patulibacter. Next base: position 4,588 of record JALRCL010000043.1, on the reverse strand, counting down.
CTCCTACGACGCCGGCGTGCGCGACGCGCTGCGCGACCTCGCCCGCGAGCGCTTCGGCACCGACCGGATGGCCACGCACGAGGTGCTCGGCGAGGGAGACCACGCGTACCTGCACCTGCAGCTCTACGACCCCGACGGGCTGCGCGCCGTCGACATCGACGGCCTGCAGGAGGCCGCCGAGCGGATCGCGCGCAGCTGGGACGACCGGCTGCGCGAGTCGCTCGTGGCCCGCCACGGCGAGGAGCGCGGCGGGGTGCTCGCAGCGCGCTGGAGCCCGCGGCTGCCCGGGCACTACAAGGCGGGCACCGACCCGGTCGGCGCCGTCCACGACATCGAGGCGCTCCAGCAGCTGAGCACCGGCTCCGACGACCTGCTCGTCACGCTGAAGCACGAGCCGGGCGAGGCGCACGACGCCGGCACGACCCGCGTGGCGTTCGTCGTCCGCGGCGCGAAGGTCGAGCTCTCGCGCGCGATGCCGATCCTCGAGCACCTCGGGCTGCACGTCGTCGAGGAGCGTCCGACCCAGCTGCGCGGCGGCGAGCCGGTGTGGATCCAGGACTTCGGCGTGCTCGGGCCCGACGGCCCGCTCGACCTCGACCGCTGCGGCGACCGCGTCGCCGCCGCCATCACCGCGGCGTGGCGGGGCGAGACGGAGTCCGACACCCTGAACCGCCTCGTCGTCCTGACGCCGCTGGCCCACGACCGGCTCGAGGTCCTGCGGGCGTACCGCCGCTACCGCCAGCGGATCGGCTCGCGGTTCACGGAGCGCTACCAGAACGACGTCATCGTCCAGCACCACGCGATCACCGAGAAGCTCGTGCGGCTGTTCGAGCTGCGCTTCGGCGGTCCCGGTTCCGACGACGCCGACGCCCGCCCGCGGGTCGACGAGCCACGCGACGAGGCCGCCGAGCAGGCGCTGCGCGACGAGATCCTCGCCGACCTGGACGAGGTCTCGTCGCTGGACCACGATCGGATCCTGCGCAACCAGCTGCAGGCGATCGACGCGACGTACCGGACGAACGCCTACGTCCCGGGACGCGGCGCGCTCGCCTTCAAGCTCAAGAGCGCCGAGGTCCCCGCGATCCCGCACCCGACGCCGCTCTGGGAGATCTACGTCCACGGGCACGACGTCGAGGGCATCCACCTGCGCGGCGGGATGATCGCGCGCGGCGGGCTGCGGTGGTCCGACCGCGAGGACTACCGGACCGAGGTCCTGGGCCTCATGCGCGCGCAGATGGTGAAGAACGCCGTGATCGTGCCCGCCGGCGCGAAGGGCGGCTTCCTGCTGCGGGGCGGAGCGGACGCGCAGCCGGCCGCGGCGCGCGAGGCGGTCCGGCGCGGCTACGTGACGTTCATCAGCGCGTTGCTGGACGTCACCGACGACCTGCGCGACGGCGAGGTCGTGCACCCCGACCACGTCCGCGTGCTCGACGGCGACGACCACTACCTCGTCGTCGCCGCCGACAAGGGCACCGCGACGTTCTCCGACACGGCCAACGAGATCGCCGTGCGGCGCGGGTTCTGGCTCGGCGACGCGTTCGCGTCGGGCGGCTCGGCCGGGTACGACCACAAGGCGCTCGGCATCACCGCGCGCGGCGCATGGGAGTCCGTGAAGCGGCACTTCCTCGAGCGCGGGGTCGATCCCGAGCGCGACCCGGTGACCGTCGTGGGCATCGGCGACATGTCCGGGGACGTGTTCGGCAACGGGATGCTGCTCTCGCGGTCGCTGCGCCTCGTGGCCGCCTACGACCATCGGCACGTGTTCCTCGACCCCGATCCGCAGGACGTCGAGGCGTCCTGGCGGGAGCGGCGGCGGCTGTTCGAGCTCGAGCGCTCGAGCTGGGACGACTACGACCGTGCGCTGCTGAGCGAGGGCGGCGGCGTCTTCCCCCGGACCGCCAAGCACGTCGAGACGACGCCGCAGATCCGCGAGGCGCTCGGGATCGACGCGGAGCGGCTCGCGCCGAGCGAGCTCATCCAGGCGATCCTGCGCGCGCCGGTCGACCTGCTGTGGAACGGCGGGATCGGGACGGTCGTCAAGGCGTCGTGGGAGCGCGACGCCGACGCCGAGGACCGGGCCTCGGACGCGATCCGCGTCGATGCGCGCGACCTGCGGTGCCGGGTCGTGGGGGAGGGCGGCAACCTCGGCTTCACGCAGGCCGCCCGGATCGAGTTCGCCTCCGCCGGCGGCGCGATCAACGCCGACTTCATCGACAACTCCGCCGGCGTCGACTCGTCCGACCACGAGGTGAACCTCAAGATCCTGCTCGACGACGCGGTCCGTCGCGGGCTGCTGGACGGCGAGGAGCGCAACGCGCTGCTCGAGCAGGTCACCGACGAGGTCGTCTCCCACGTCCTCGACGACAGCGTCGCCCAGGCGCGCGTGCTGACGGGCGAGGAGCGCCGGGCGGCTGAGCGCACGCAGGCCGCCGAGGAGCTCATGACGAGCCTCGAGCACGAAGGGCACTTCGACCGCGCGACGCTCGACCTGCCCGGCGCCGAGGAGCTCGCCGACCGACGGGCCGCAGGTCGGGGCCTGACCCGCCCGGAGCTGTCGGTGCTCGTCGCCTCGGCGAAGCTCTCGATCAGTCGGGCCCTCCTCGACTCGCCGCTGCCCGACGACCCGGGCCTCGAGGGCGACCTCGCCGCGTACTTCCCGGCGCCGCTGCGGGAGCGCTTCGGCGACCTCGTGGCCGAGCACCCGCTGCGACGCGAGCTCGTCGCGACGATCCTCGCCAACGAGGTCGTCAACACGATGGGGCCGACGATCGTCGCGCGCCGCGCGGCGGAGTTCGCCGTGCCGCCCTCGCGGGTCGTCCGGGCCCTGCGGATCGCGATCGGGGCCGCGGACGCGCGGCGGTGGTGGGCGGCCGTCGAGGAGACCGACGTCGAGCCCGACGTGCGCTGGGGGCTGCGCGCGGTGGTCGACGAGCTCGTCCGCGCGACGAGCCGCTTCCACCTGGCGGGGGCACGGGACGGGGAGGACGACCTCGCCGCCACGATCGAGCGCCATCGCGAGGGGATGGCCGAGATCCGCGAGCAGCTCGACGAGCTCGCGCCGAGCGACGCCCGCGAGGCGCGCGTCGTCGCCACGATCGAGGCGGGGGTGCCCGCGGACCTCGCCCGCGCCGTTCATGCGGGACCCGCCTTGCAGCTGGCGCCGTGGGTGGTCGCCGGTGCCCAGCGGATCGACCGCTCGGTGCTCGACGTCGCCGTGGCGACGCTGCGGACGGAGCCGCTGCTGGGCCTGCAGCCGCTCCACGACGCGATCGACGCCCTGCCGCGCGGCGAGCGGACGACCCGCTGGGCGGCGCAGGGGCTGCGCGACGACCTGCTCGAGGCCCGCGCGGACATCGCGCGCGCGGCACTCGCCGCGGCCGACCCCGACACGGCGCCCGGCGACGCGGTCGAGGCGTGGATCGAGCGCTGCGGGTCCGACCGGGGCCGCCTGCGGGCGCTCCTGCGGGACCTGCCGGCCGACCCGCGTGGCCAGGAGGCCTCGACCGCCGCCGCGGCGACCTTGGCGATCCGCCGGCTCTGGGCGATCGCCGAGCGCGAGGCGTAGGGCGCCGCGCCTCGACGGGGCACCGGGGCGGGGCGCGGCCCGCCGGGTGCCCCGAGCCGCCCTCTCAGAGCTCCTTGGCGAGCAGGACGACGCCCTTGCCGGTCGGGCCGGTGCGGCGCCCGACCTCGGCGTAGCCGCGGGCCTCGTGGAAGGCGAGCGAGGTCGGGTTGGGCGGCTCGACGTCGACCTCGCAGAGCATCCGGCCGTGCGGCGCGGCGATCGCCTCGCACGCGTCGTAGAGCAGCGAGCCGACGCCGCGGCGCCGGGCGCCCTCGGCGACGACGATCCGGTCGAGGTAGAGGAAACGGTCGTAGCGCTCGGCGAACCACCGGTGGTGGTCGCCGTCGTAGCTCGTGCCCTCCGGCAGCGCGAGGCAGAAGGCCACGATCGCGCCCGCGGCGTCCTGGACGACGAACGCGGCGGTGCAGAGCGCGGCGATCTCCGCCAGCCGGGGCCCGTCGAGCGGACTGAGGACCGCGACGGACGCGGCGTTCAACGCGAGGACCGCGGGATGGTCCTGCGACGTCAGTGGGCGCAGGAGCAGGTCGAGCTCGTCGCCGGGCTCCAGCGGCACGGCCGGGCCGGCGCTCACGGGTGGCCGCCTCCGTCGGAGGAGACCGCCGGCGGACGGGACTCCTCGGCCAGCGACGTGATGACGAGCGGGCCCTGGGCGGACTGCTCGAGCACCTCGCCCGCCTCGTCGGCGGAGCGGGCGTAGAGCTCGACGAGGAGGTGCACGACGATCCGGTCGTCCTCGTGCGTGTGGAACCGGACGTGGCTGAAGAACTCCTGCGTTCCCGCGTCGCCGAGCGCGGCGAAGCTCAGCTGCTCGCCGGCCTCGGGGCCCGAGCAGCTCTCGACCTCGTCGCCGGAAGGCGCCCGGGACTTCCTGGTGCCTTCCCGGATGCACCCTGGGACCTTCTACGCCCTTCCGCAGGCGCCCCAGCAGTTCAAGCAGCTCCTGATGGTCTCGGGCTTCGACCGCTACTTCCAGATCGCCCCTTGCTTCCGCGACGAGGACCC
>JALRCL010000792.1 GCA_023268575.1 Patulibacter sp. | reverse complement strand
TGGCGCCAGCACCGCTACGGCAACCTCGACGTCCGGGCGTCGGTGCTGCTCGGGATCGTCGCGGTGCCCTCGGCGCTGCTCGGCGTCGTCGTGGTCAACGCGATCCCGGCGCGCGCGGCGGAGATCGGCTTCGCGCTGCTGCTCGTGTTCGTGTCCGGGCAGCTCGCCCGACGCGGCCTGCGCGCCGAGGACTGACGACGCCATCGGCCGCCGCCGGCGGCGGGCGTCCCGTCCGGAGACCCGGCCGACCCGCAGCCGCCGCGCTCAGCCGTGGCCGAGGCCGTGCTCGAGCGCGTCCTTCACCGCCGCGTCGACCGCGTTCAGGCGGTGCAGCGCCACGGCCTCGGCCGAGCGGAACCGGCCGCCGGCGCGCTCCGGGCCGTGGTGCGTCAGGACGCAGTGGGCGAGGTGGCCCCAGCGCAGCTCGTCGACCCCGGCGCGCCGCGCCGGCTCGGCGAGGACCCGCAGGCCGAGCTCGACGTGGCCGAGCAGCTCGCCGACCTCCGTCCGCCCGAACTCCGCCCCGTAGGTGAACTCGCGCGTGCGCCCGAGGTCGTGGACGATCGCCGCGGTCAGCAGCAGGTCGCGGTTGAGGCCCGGGTGGTGGACGCACGCCTCCGCCGCGAGCGCCGCGACGGCGACGGTGTGCTCGAGCAGGCCGCCGAGGTACGCGTGGTGCCCGCCGATCGAGCACGGCGCCTGGCGCCACGCGCGGCGGAGCGCCTCGTCGGCCATGAGCGCCTGCAGCAGGCCGCCGTAGGCCTCGTCGCCGACCTCGCCGGCGATCCCCTCGAGGAACCCGTCGAGCTCGTCGAGGTCGCGGTAGGCCGCCGGCAGGAAGCGCGCGGGATCGACGGTGTCGGGATCGACCCGGCGGACCGCCGTGAGCTCGGCGACGAGCCCGTCCCGGTACCGGTCCACGGTGCCCGACACCTGCACGACGTCGCCGCGGTCGAACGCGCGCTCCCAGCGATCGACGTCCTGGAAGACGCGGGCGGCGAGCATGCCGGTGCGGTCGCGCAGGTCGACCGCCAGGTAGGGCCCCGAGCGCCCCGTCGCGCGGTCCTTGCGCACGCAGGCGAAGACGCCGGCGAGCCGGTCGCCCGGCCCGAGGGCGGCGATCGTGGGGTCGACAGGCGCGGGAGGCAAGGAGTGCATCTTGTACCTTGGGCTGGATGATCCCCTTGCGCTGGGATGACCGTCCGGTCGGCCTCCGTGACCCGGCGCTCGTCTGCGCCTTCACCGGATGGACCGACGCGGGGGACTGCGCGAGCTCCGCGCTCGGCGTCCTGTCGCGCCGCCTGGGCGCGCAGCGCGCGGCGTGCGTGGATCCCGAGCTGCTCTACACGATGCAGTCCTACCGTCCACGGATCTCGATCCAGGACGGGATCAGCGAGGGCCTCACCTGGCCGACGATCGAGCTGCGCGTCGCCGTCGTGCCGCAGGCCTCCCGCGACCTCCTGCTCGTCACCGGCCCGGAGCCCGCGATGCGCTGGCGCTCCCTCTGCGAGACGCTCGTCGAGACGGCCCGCAGCCTCGGCGCGCGGTCGGTCGTGACGCTCGGCGGCCTGCTCTCCGACGTCCCGCACACCCGCCCGGTGCCGATGACCGGCCTGGCGACCGACCTCGAGCTGCTCGCCGGGGTCGACGCGATGCTGCCCGACTACGACGGCCCGACCGGCCTGACCGGCGTCGTCCACGCCGAGGCCGCCCGCCAGGGCCTCTCGGCCGTGTCGCTGCTGGCCCACGTGCCGCACTACGTCGCCGGCGTCCCGAGCCCGAAGGCCGCCCTGGCGCTCGTCGAGGCGGTGGAGACGCTCACCGGCGTGCCGGTGCCGACCGAGCGCCTGCGCGACGCCGCCGCCCGCTACGAGCGGCAGGTGAGCGACGCGATCGACCAGGACCCCGAGCGCCGCGAGCTGCTCGCCCGCCTGGAGCAGATGGCCGACCTGCGCGACATCGTCGGCGAGGCCGACGACGAGGACGCCGAGGAGCTCGGCGAGGCGCTGTCCGGCGACCCGCCGCTGCCGCCGCTGGACAGCGACATCCCCTCCGCCGACAGCATCGCGCTCGACTTCCAGCGGTACCTGCGCGAGCAAGAGGACTAGGGGGCGGGCCCCAGCCCGCGCGTCGGCCGTCACGACGGGTGGGCACGGCGCGGCCGGGCGCGGGCGTCCCGCCGCTCGAAGGCCGGGGCGGCTAGGTCTCCGCGGCCGGGCAGGTCAACCGGTAGTCGCACATCGAGCAGGCCTCGTAGGACGGGGTCGGCTC
>JALRCL010000784.1 GCA_023268575.1 Patulibacter sp. | reverse complement strand
GGTGCCGACACGGCACGGATCACCGCCGCCGGATCGGTGCCCGCCGGCACCTCGCCGCGCGCCACCGCGTCCACGACGCACGGGGCCCATGCGGCGATCCGCCGGTCGTAGAACGCCTCCAGCGCCCGGGCGGCCTCGGGGTCGCAGGTCGCGGCCGCGACGAGCGCGGCGTACAGCGCGCCCTCGGCCGGGTCGGCGAGCGTCCGCTGCACCCGTCCGGCGTTCTCGTCGAGATCCGCCAACAGGCTGCCGCGGTCGACGCGGTCGTGCGCGGCGTCGGCCATCGCGACGAGCAGGTCGGCGACGAGGCCGGTCGGCGAGCCCCACCGGCGGTAGACCGTCGTCTTGCCGACGCCGGCAGCGGCGGCGACCGCGGTGAGGTCGAGGGCGTGGAGCCCCCCGTCGGCCAGGATCGTCCGCGTCGCGGCGAGCACCGCGTCGCGCACGCGCGCCGTCCGCCCGCCCGGCCGTTCCGTCGCCTGATCCACGTCGCCGATCTTAACGGTTCCTCCGACCCGTTTGCGGCGGCCAGCTGGTACGTTCTAACGGAACAACTATCCCGTTAGGAGATGGACATGGAACATCGACGCGTCGGTGCCTCCGGACTGCAGGTGCCCGCGCTGAGCTTCGGCGCCGGGACGTTCGGCGGGCGCGGCCCGCTCTTCGGCGCCTGGGGCGACAGCGGCGTGCGCGAGGCGCGCGAGCTGATCGACCTCTGCCTCGACGCCGGGGTGACCCTCTTCGACAGCGCCGACGTCTACTCCGACGGCGCCTCGGAGGAGGTCCTCGGCGCCGCGCTGGAGGGCCGGCGGGACCAGGTGCTGCTCTCGACGAAGGCCGGCCTCCCGCTGAGCGACGACCCCCGGCACGGCGGCAGCTCCCGCAGCCACCTGATCGCCGCGGTCGACGCGGCGCTGCGCCGCCTGCGGACCGACCGGATCGACCTCTTCCAGCTGCACGCCCACGACGCCGGCACGCCGCTGGAGGAGGTGCTCTCGACGCTCGACGAGCTCGTCCGCGCCGGGAAGCTCCGCTACGTCGGGGTCTCGAACTTCCCGGGCTGGCGGCTGATGGAGGCCCTCGACCTGGCTGACCGCCACGGCTGGCCGCGGTTCGTCGCCCACCAGGTCTACTACTCGCTCGTCGGCCGGGACTACGAGTGGGACCTCATGCCGCTCGGCCACGCGCACGGCGTCGGCGCGCTCGTCTGGAGCCCGCTGGCCTGGGGCCGCCTCACCGGCCGGATCGGCCGCGGCCGACCGACCCCACCCGGCTCGCGGCTGCACGCCACCGCCGCCTTCGGCCCGCCGGTGGACGAGGCGTACCTCCACGACGTGGTCGACGTGCTCGAGGAGGTCGCCGGCGAGCTCGGGCGCTCGGTCCCGCAGGTGGCGCTCAACTGGCTGCTCGACCGCCCGACGGTCGCGTCGGTGATCATCGGCGCCCGCAACGCCGAGCAGCTGCGCGACAACCTCGGGGCGATCGGCTGGCACCTCGACGACGACCAGCGCCGGCGCCTGGACGAGGCGAGCCTGCGGCCCGCGCCGTACCCGCACTTCCCCGCCCGCCGCCAGGAGGGATTCGCCCGCCTGGCCCCGCCGTTGGCGGGCTGATGCCGTCGAGGACGCCCGGAGCGTGGCGGGTTCACCTCGCCCCTCGAGGCGAACCCGCCACGCTCCGGCGCCGCTACCGCCTTGCGGCGCCGGCCAGGAGCGCCCGGACGTCGTCGCAGACCCGGACCGGCCGGAACCGCACGTCCTGCCAGGTGAACCGGGCCGTCCGCACGCCGCGCTTCAGCAGCTCCCGGTCGCGCCAGCGGTCCTCCTGGAACTGGCGGGCCCGCTCGTGGGTGCTGCGGCCGTCGACCTCGACCACCAGCGCCGCATCGGCGAAGAGCAGGTCCACGAGGATCGTCCGGCCTCCCTCGACGCGGACCGGCGCGTTGAGCGCGAATCCGTCGATCCCCGCCCGCCGCAGCGCCGTGGTCGCGAAGCGCTCCAGCAGCGACCGGTGCTCCTCGGCCGTGAGCGTGAGGAACGGCTGGAGGGCGCGGCGGAGCTTCGTCGCCCCGGGCCGGGGCCGTTCCGCGATCGCGCGCTCCACCACGCCGACGTCGAGCAACGACCGGCGCTCGAGCCCGTCGAGGGCGTCCTGCAGCTGCGCCACGGACGCGGAGGCCGCGAGGTCGACGATCGCCCGAGGCCAGCGGCAGACCAGGAGGCCGTTGGGGTCCCGCCAGAGGTCCGCGGCCGGGAGGTGACGCGTGCGCCGGACGCGCACCTCGGCGATCCGCCGCGTGCCGCCGGTCACCACGAGCTCCGGGACGGCGGACCACCCGACCGCCCCGAGCACCGCGAGCGCGGTCGTCGCCGCGAGCGCCCCGCGCCCGTCCGCCGCCAGGAAGGCCGAGAACGCCACGCCGTAGGGCGAGACCGTCGGCCGCCCGAGCGCGACGACGCCGCGCTGCCGCGGGTGGACGAGACCGCTCGCCCGCCAGCGGTCGATCATCGCCGGCGAGACGCCGGCCGCGACGAGCTGCCGTCGGCTGATCACGCCGCCCTGGCGCTCCGCGATCGTCAGGGCCCGGCGCCACGCGTCCACGCACCGATCGTGCCCGGGTCCGGCGCGTCGACTCCATCCCCGATCGGCGTCGATGCGGCGCCGGAATCGCACCGGACCTCGCCCCGGCCGCGTGGCGGGTTCGCCTCACCCCTCGAGGCAGATCCGCCACGCCCCCGTCCGGCCGCGCCGGTCAGCCCAGCTCGGCGCGCGCGTCGGCGATCCGCTCCTGGAGCGCCTTGCGGTCGTCGTCGGGGAGCGCCCGGTCGGCGCGCAGCTGGCGGCGGAGCTCCAACAGCGTGGCCTCGTCGGGCGCCGCGTCGATCCGCTCCAGGTACTCCTCGACGGTCATCGGCGCGGACCGTACCGAGCCGTCCCCCGCGGCGACCGACGAGCGCGGTTCCCGGCGCGGCCGGTCGGTCAAGCGTCCGGAGCGCCAGACGGGTTCCGACGCGCCACGTAGGCTGGCGGCCCCCCGCCGTGCCCGACTGCGTCCTCCTCGCCCCCGCGACCGCGATCACCGCGACCGTGACCCTCGCCTCCGACGTGCTCGGGGCGACCGCCGGGTGGGCGGGCCCGGACGCCGACCGCCTGGTGGTGGCCTCCGCCGACGGGCAGCCGGCCCGCGGTGGCGACGGGCGACCGATGGCCGTCGACGCCGCAGCGGACGACCTGCCCGCCGCGGACGTCGTGTGGATCGGCAGCTCCTGGGGCGACCCCGCGCGACTGCTGGAGGAGAACGCCGCCGCGATCCCGTTCCTGCGCCGCAGCCACGAGGGCGGCGCGACGATCGCCGCCGTCGGCGACGCGCCGTTCCTGCTCGCCGAGGCGGGCATCCTCGACGGCCGGCCCGCGACCGTCTTCCCGCCGCTGGGCGAGGAGCTGCGCCGGCGCTACCCGGCCGTCGACGTCCAGGAGCAGCGCCACGTCGTGCTCGCCGGCACCGCCTGCACGGCGTCGGGCCTGGCCGCCGCCTGCGACCTGCTCGTCCGGCTCGTCGAGCAGCGGGTCGGGCGGGCCGCGGCCGAGCGGGCCGCCGACGTCCTGTTCGTCGACCTGCGCCGCTCCTACGACACCGGCTGCTGCGCCTTCGACGCCCAGCGCGAGCACGGGGACGCGCTCGTCGGGCGGATCCAGCGCTGGCTCGAGGACCACTACGCCGAGCCGATCGAGCTCGGCGACGTCGCCGACCGCTTCGCGGTCAGTCCCCGCACCCTCACCCGGCGCTTCCGCGCCGCGACCGGCGAGCTGCCCAGCGCCTACCTGCAGCGCCTGCGCGTGGAGATGGCGCGCGACCTCCTGCGACGCACGTCGCTGAGCGTCCGCGACGTCATGCTGCGGGTCGGCTA
>JALRCL010000772.1 GCA_023268575.1 Patulibacter sp. | reverse complement strand
CGTCGCGCCGGAGCGGATCGCGCTGCTCGTGGCGACGCCGGCGAGCGCCGCCCGCGCGCGACGCCGCCTGACCGAGCGGCTCGGCCCGCCGGCGACCGACGTCGTCGTCACGACGCTGCCCGACCTCTGCCACCGGCTGCTGCGCGGCGCGCCCGGCGGTGGTGACCCGTTCGTCGTGCCGCTGAGCCGGACCGAGCGCGTGGCGCTGCTCCTCCAGCACCGCGACCGGCTCGTCCTGCGCCACCACGACGGCGGCCCCGGCAGTCGCGGGCACGTCGCGCTGCTCTCCGCCGCGGTCGGGCGGATCGATCGGCTGAAGGAGTCGCTCGTCGACGGCGGGACGCACCGCCGCTGGGCGACGGCGCTGCCCGACACCGATCCCCGGGCGCTGCGCGAGCGCGAGTTCTCGGTCCTCTGGGAGCTGCACGATCGCCTGCTCGCCGAGCGCGGCCTCGTCGACCACGGCGAGCTCCTGCTGCGGGCCGGTGCCGAGGGCGCCCCGGCCGGGGGCCTGGAGCACCTGCTCGTCGACGACCTGCAGGACCTGCCGCCGGCGGGGATGCGCGTGCTCGAGAGCCTGCTGGCACAGGGGGTCGCGCTCACCGCCGCCGGCGACGACGACCAGGCCGTCCGCGCGCTGCACGACCAGGCGTCGCGCAACCTGCGCCGGCTCGCGGCGCACCCGCAGCTGCGCAGCGTCGCGCTCGAGCGGTCGTGGCGCAGCCCGGAGCGGCTGCTGCGCGCGGCCGAGGCGGTCGTGGCCCCGCTCGGCGATCGCCTGGCGCGGCGGTGGCACGCGCCGTCGGGCGGGGACCTGCGCTGCTGGCGCGCCACGACGGAGCGCGCCCAGGCGCAGGAGGCGGCGAGCGCGATCGAGCGGCTGCTGCGCGACGGCGCGCCGGCGGAGCGGATCGCGGTCCTCGTGGGCTCGGTGCGGCGCGAGGGCGGCCCGGTCGTCGCGGCGCTCGAGGAGCGGGCGATCCCGGCGCGGCTCGGTGGCGCGGCGACCTTCCTCGAGCGCGTCGAGGTCCGGGACGTCCTCGCCTGGCTGCGGCTGTTGCTGGACCCGTCCGACGCGCCCGCGATCGGCCGCGCGCTCGCGCGCCCGCCGGTCGAGCTGCGGTCGGTCGACCTGGCCCGCGCGCTGCAGCTCGCGCGCCGCCGCCGCGGCGACCTCGTCGCCGGGCTCGCCGACGCCGAGGGCTCGACGGCGCTGGCGCCCGAGGCCCGCGACCGCGTCGTCGCGTTCCTGCGCCTGCACCGCGCGGCACAGGGCGCGCTCGACGTCCTGCCCGCCGACCAGTTCGTCCACCGCCTGATCGAGCGGCTCGGCCTGCGCCGCCAGCAGCTGTTCGGGGCGGGGGGCGACGTCGTCGCCCGGCTGCGCGACCTCGCGCGCGTCGGCGAGCTCGCGGAGCGCCACGCGCGGATCGCCCCACGGGCGTCGGCCCGCGACTTCGCGCGCTGGATGGTCCTCCTCGCCGAGGCGGGGGGCGACGCCGAGAGCAAGGCCGAGGCCGCGCCGTTCGGGGCGGCGGTCGACGTGGACGTCGCTGACGCACCGGCCGGCGCGATCCGCGTGCTGCCGCTCGCCGCAGCCGCGGAGCTCGAGCTCGACCACGTGCTCGTCCTCGGCCTGCAGGCCAGCCGCGTGACCGCGGGCGGCGCGCGGCTCGTCGATCCGCTGCCGCCCGAGCTCGTGCCCGCCGGAGACGGCGATCCGGCCGCCGCCGCCCGCGACGAGGCCCGCCGCCGGCTGCACGTGGCGATCACCCGGGCCCGCCAGGGCGTCGTGCTCGCCTACCCGGAGCAGGCCCCGACCGGCGCATCGCGCGAGCCGGCCCCGGCGCTCGAGGACGCGCGACGGGGGGCGGACGTCGCGTGGGAGGAGCACGACGAGCAGCTCTTCGGGCCCGACGACGCGCTGCACCAGAGCTTCGTCGTGCTGCGCGACGCGCTCCTGCGGGACGTCGCGACGATCGGCGCACGCCTCGGCGACCTGCGGATGGACACCGATCTCGACGTCGCGCACGGGGTCACGCGCTACCTCGAGCTGCTGAAGGTCGCCGCGCTCATCAACCGTCCCGAGGGGCAGGACGTCGCGGGCGCGATGCCCGCGATCGACGCGGCGATCCGGCAGGCGGCGACCGCGCAGCAGAAGGAGGTCCTCGCCACGAGCGGCCTCGACGACGAGCTGCTGCGCGACGCCGGCCAGGCGGCGGACCGCGCCGCCGGGCGCCGTGGCGAGCCGTCGCTGGAGCCGTTCCTGCCGCTGCGCGGCGACGGCGTCGTGCTCTCGGCCGGGGACCTGTTCACGTACCGCGCCTGCCCGCTGCGCTACAAGCTCGGCCGCGTGCTGCGGATCCCGACGCCGCAGACGATCCCGCAGCGGTTCGGGATCGTCGTGCACCAGGTGCTCGAGCGCTGGCACGGCCAGGGCGGCACGGAGCTCGCCGAGCTCGGGGCGCTGCTGCAGGCCGCGTGGCCGCGATCGGGCCTCGTCGGGATCCCGGAGGAGCAGCGGCTGTGGGCCCGCGCGCAGGACGCGATGGCGCGGTACCACGCCCGGACCGCGCAGGAGGACAGCAGCCCGATCTGGCTCGAGCGGGGCTTCGAGTTCCGCCTCGGCGCCCACACGCTGCGCGGCCGCGTCGATCGCGTCGACCGGCACCCCGACGGCGCCTACGAGCTCGTCGACTACAAGACCGGGCGCCCGCGGACGCCGGAGGAGCTGCGCCGCGACGTGCAGCTGCAGCTCTACGCGGTCGCCGCGCAGGACGCGTGGGGCCTCGAGCCGCCGCGCCAGAGCTACCACTACGTCCTCGACGACGAGAAGGTGCCGCTGGAGGCCGACGGCGCCGAGCGCGACCAGATCACCGGCGTCGTCGAGGAGGTCGCCGCGGGCGTCCTGCGCCAGGACTTCGAGCCGACCCCGTCCTACGAGGCCTGCTCGATGTGCGACTACCGGTTGACCTGCCCGGCCGCGGAGACCTAGCCGCCACGGCCTTCGAGCGGCGGGACGTCCGCGCCCGGCCGCGCCGTGCCCACCCGTCGTGACGGCCGACGCGCGGGCTGGGGCCCGCCCCCCTAGTTGTTGTGCCCACGGTCTTGGTGAACGCGGCTGATTGGTGGCCGGTCGCCGAGAGCCGTGTGAGGACGACGTCGGTTGTAGTACCGCAGCC